>CAISVC010000456.1 GCA_903888815.1 uncultured Fibrobacterota bacterium | reverse complement strand
TGGTGTCCGGGCAGCCGTCCTCGTCCTTGTAGCCGTTATAGACTTCCGGATCGTTAATGCACTTATCAAGCGAATCGGGTATGCCGTCCCTGTCGTTGTCGTAGTCCGGGCAGCCGTCCTGGTCTTCAAACCCGTCGATATCTTCGGGGATGAGAGGACACCGGTCGAGGGTATCGGGCACGCCGTCCGCGTCGTTGTCGGGATCCGGGCAGCCGTCGGCGTCCTGGAACCCGTCATAGTCTTCCGGCGACATCGGACACTTGTCGAGACTGTCGGAAATACCGTCCCTGTCGTTGTCGTAGTCCGGGCAGCCGTCTGCATCCTCGAACCCGTCCTTGTCCTCAGGAATGTTCGGGCATTTGTCAACAGAGTCCGGAATGCCGTCCTTGTCGTTGTCGTAGTCCGGGCAGCCGTCGGCGTCCTGGAACCCGTCCTTGTCCTCCGGTATAAACGGGCACTTGTCCCTGATATCCGGGATACCGTCATGGTCGGAGTCCTTGTTCGGATTGCCGTAACCCCAGTTGAATCCCATGCCTGCGGCAAGCTCCATGCCGCGCTTCGGGTTGAACCACAGGGTGCCGAGCGCCTTGTACGCCGCGTTTATGGAAAAATATTTGAAGTTGAAGCTTGCGCCGACTCCAGAGCCGAACAGCTCGGAACCGCCGAAAATAAACCCCATGCGGATGGGGAAGTAACCGTACAGGGTTCCCACCTCGCCGCCCAGCGTAAACCGCGGCATCAGGGTGCGGCCCGGGCTCCTTACCAGCGCCTGCTCATAGTTGATGCCCCAGTTGCAGTAATCCACATAACTGCCTTTTTGCGAATAATCATATACCCGCGCATACCCGAGGTTGAACGTCATGGGAAGAATGGTCGTTATGCTGCTGGCCACCTTGAGCGTATCGCCGCTTGTCGGGAATTCGTCGCCCCGTTTGCCGAAAATTTTATATATGGACTCATCACCCAGTGTCGTAGTATCGCCCCTTTTTACAATACCGTTGATGATATCCATTGCGTCCAGACCGGTTTTATTGACCTTGTATTTCGCCTCCCGGACATCCTTTATCCAGAAGATCACGCCCACGTTCTGAAAACCAATGGAAAGGGTTCCGTGGTCGTCATAGAGAATGCCGCCGACATCGGTGCCGAAGCCGTGGCCGTTTATCGGAAATCCGTTGGCGAACGGACCTTTCGTGTTCCACCTCAACGGGCCGGAAAAACCGGTGCCCGCAGTCTGCAGGGTCAGGTCGCCGTTCATCCCCAGCGAGTTGGTCAGGCTGTCATAGGTAAGCTTGCCATTTGTCATCTGCGACTGGAACAGCGAATGCCCTATGATATATTTGATCGCTACGCCGCCTGCGCCGTGCCGCAGGCCGAAAAAGTCCTGGAGGGCCGGGATATTGACCGGCAGGCCGAGATCAAAGGTGAAATCAGTGGCCCAGATGCCGTTCTGCCGGAAATTGCTGAAATCAAGGGTACTGCCGCGCATAAGCCCTTTGGTGCCGGAAAATGCCACGTACAGCGGACCTTCGGGCATGGTGAAATCTTCCTCCACATGGGTGCTGACATCAAAGCCGAAATGGCCGTTCGCGAAATTGATAAGGGACATGCGGTAGCCGACAAACGCGGTGAAACCTCCCTTGAATCCGTCGGTCAGTCTACGGGAGATATCCTCCGCATAGATGGAATCGGCCCTTTGATACGCGGCGCTGTCGCCGGCAAAAAGCGGCGCGACCGGAAGGTCGAAACTGGTCCTGAGAACTTTTGTCAGGAGCGCCGAAAATTCTCTCTTCGTCGTATCGGTGATCGCGCTGAAATAATCGTTAAACGGCGAAAGCGTCAGTTTGTTGCTCCAGACGCCCACACCGTAATCGGTAAACGGCACAAGCAGAAGCCCGCCGCGCGGCCCTTTGTCGCGTTCAACGCCGAGCAAAGCCGGGTTATGCAAAGGCCCCTCGCAGGCGGTTCCTATGACGTTCCTCGACTGGGTGGTTCCTGCGCCGAGCGGGTTATGATCGAGCGCATACGCCCCGGTATAAACGGCTACAAGCAGTGCAGCTATTCCTCTCACTAATGTTTTCATGCGCGCAAACCTTTCTCTAATAGTAAGTCCGCATACAATCAGGTGTGATCATGATTAACGGGTACTGTCCTTTGGCCACATCACAAGCGAATCCATGTTATTGATGCCTTCCATATGCACCCATGACTGGATATAGACAAAATCGGTATCCCTCAGCGAATCAGCGTGCGCGACGGGCCGGAAAGGCAGAAAGCGCGCTTCCCACCGCCAGGCGCAGGTATCGGAGCCGAGGATCTGGTTGATCTGCCACTGGTTAAGCGAAAACTTTTCATTGGCCCTTATGCCGCGCGCAGGAATCCCTATACCCTGCGGCCCGAGGAAACTGACATACCCGCGCTGGTGCCCGAGCGCGGTATCCGTGATCATCATCCACACGCTGTCGGTCCTCATGGCCCTGAGATTATGGATAAGCGAGTCCGGACCGGCCAGCGCATATAACCTCATATAGACATTGGTGTGATTTAAAACTTTCATATTAAAACTGGCGGACGAATTCTCCATTCTGTTGAAATACGCCAGCTGGCTCGGCACTGCCCAGGTGGTGTCGACGCCGAGGTCAAGGTTCGTGGTATCGGCTACCAGCCAGTCAAGGACAATATTCGTGCGCACCGTGGTAATGGCCTTGATATTCATACGGCCCATGTATTTGCCGTAGTCCGTATCAAGAGGATTCTGCAGATCATTCACTGCGAGAACGCGCGTACCGTAGGGTACGCTGACTCGTACCGAAATATGGAGCGAATCCGGGAACTTATTCAACAGAGTATCAATGCGGGTCGACTGCCTGAAATGCTTATCATTCCACACATTTACGAATTTCGCTGAGGCCGAGTCTTTTACCTGAGGATCAAAGGGGCTGAAAATCATATACCGCACTCCCAGCGTATCGATATAGGCCCGGCGATTCTGGCCCAAAGAGACGTCCGGCAGTTTGGGAGTCAGGAAAATATCGGCAATGACATGTTTAAAGAAAAATTTCCCCCGCATCGAATCGATTGAAGAGCTGTTGAACGGATAATTAACCCCGACTTTCGCGGTATCACCTTCGCGCACATAGGGTATCCTGACCGTTCCAAGCATCTCCTTGAACTTGAACCGCGGGGCGCTGATGGTAAATACCAGAGTGTCGGTCATGTTTATGGTTACGATCCTATCTGCAGCTTCTTGAATGGGCGATACTATATACTCAACCGGTGCTACTGATTTGCGGTACGTGGAAAAAGGATTGCTTATTGTCGAATCAATCCACTCAGGGAACAAACGGCACCATGACATGTTGACTTTTGACACACTGCTGTCAACAGTCTGAGTATGCGGTTCCACAGGCGTAAGCTTCGACACATCTTTTCCAAAATAGTCTAAACTGTCAGTAGTACTCGTGGTCGCCAGACTGGCCACTGTTTCAAGCGGCGCCGGATTGTACGTTTCGCAGAAAGACTTTCTCCATAAATGAAGTTGCGATACTCTTGCCTCGATTCTCAGATCAGTACCGTTGGTTATGTAGTACCGGAAAAATCCGTCGAGAACATCGATATAATTGACTTCAAGCGTATCGGTCAACTCATAATTATTGATGAACTTTTTTGCGAATGTAACATAGTGGTTGAGGACCTGCGCGTAGTCTGCGATCAAACCGTTGAAATCAAAATCAACCGCGAGATCTGCCGCCGCCCCAGTGGTCGAACCCTGCACCTGCACCCATATGTTGCGGTTGAGGAAAGATGCGCCGACAAGAGGAAACGACACGGTCGCCGACCCGTTCGGCGCCAAGGTGGGAATATTTCTCGTAGTGGCAAAACTCATGCCCGCGAAAAGCGTTATATTGAGATTGGTGATCGTGGCTGTGGCGGATAGATTCCTTATGGTGACCGGAAGCGGAGGTGAACTGTTATCGAATGCCACTGAAATTATGGTGTTGGCCGGCAGCGTCAGGGGAATCGGTGCTGAACTGAAAATGCCTCCCGGTGCCGGCAGCGTCGGCAGCGTGTTGCTTAGTATAGGAACGGTGCCGAAGGTAATCGGCCCCAGGCCTGAACTGAACGTCTTTGCCTTCATTGAATCTTCTGTGACTTCGTATTCGATGCTGTCGTTCTGCGGAAGGGAAAGAATGCAGGTGTCGCCCGGAAGAGAATCCAGAAACCGGAGATTGGGGTCGGTGTCGGAATAGGCGATGCCCAGATGCGCCGAATCAAACCCTCCCATCAGCATATCCATCACCTCTCCCAGATCTTCCCAGCTTTTTTTGTCCCTATCCCATCTGTAAACATGATCTTTTTTCCAGCCGTTCGCCGTTGCCAGAGAGATATACTTGTGGCTTCTATTGGGATTGCCTACTGAATCAGGATTGCCCGGCAGCCTGCCCAGCGGGTATCCTCCGGACGTATCACTCGGATCATAATACGGCACAATGGTATCATTGATCTGGGAGTACAATCCCGGTATCTCGTGGGCCAGATAAAAGGTGTCGTTCGTAACCGGCAGTTCAATCCTGGAACGCCATTTGAGCGGCGGCTGGTCCACCGGATTGGCGCACTGCCACAGGAGAATGAAGATTCCGCCAACGACAACGGGCCATACGATTTTCAAAATGGTTTTTCGGAGTGCTTCCATGGCACGCCTCCTCTTAAAAGATGAAAAAATGGCAGCTCCCTGCCTTCTTGAGATATACAACCATGAATTATATGAATATAT
>CAISVC010000455.1 GCA_903888815.1 uncultured Fibrobacterota bacterium | reverse complement strand
GATTTAAAGATCTATGGAGAATTCAACGTTCTTGGCTTAAAAAACATTATTAACAAAGATGCGGATACCAGCATTCAAAAGCACCCCTTCGAACGGTTGAATCAGCGTATTCCCTGGATGCTCGGCATTAACCTGCCCGGCTTTACTATTATCGACCTCATCAGCATTGAAGTCGGCAACTGGAATAACCCGTTTGCAAACGAATTCTACGGACCGCGCAAGAACTTTATTCCTCAGCACTATGGTCGGAATGGCTGGTCAGATGCCATAAATGAAAACCTGAAATGGTCAATTTATCTGAAGAAACGGTTTTTTAATCATTTTGGCGTTGTTGTGGCTTTTGCGCGGGACTATGTTTTCGACCTTGACGAAAGTTCCTATGGCCCCAATATTGATTTTGAAGAAACCTATCGTTATCACGGGGACTATTACTGGCGTTTAAAGTTTGAAGGCGACTTTTAAGAGGAAGAAGCAAACGAATGTTTTCTGAATTCAAAGTGCGAAGATTTCTCTAAAAAACATTAAACAGGGGAGGTGTTCCATGTTTATTAAAAAGAGTTTATCGGTGCTCTTAGTCTCACTATGCGCAAGCGCGGTTTTTGCGCAGGCTCCGCGTATCGAAATGACGGGTCCTTCCTTTGCCTGGAAAATGGCGGCATCGAGCACCGCTGCAATAATTCCCGGTACTGCTGAAACCGGTGCGGTGATTTCGGCGGCAGCGTATGTTCCCGGTGCAGTCTGGCTTCCGGCAACAGTTCCCGGAACTGTTTTAAGCACGTATGTCGATAATAACCGATATACCAATCCGTATGTCGATCGGAATATCGCAACGCAGATTTTTGAAAGAAATATCGATTTTGCCATTGATGCGGCAAGCAAAGGGTATGGTTACTGGTTTCGCACGACCTTTACCCTTGATAACAGCTCCAATGGCCGTCAGATCTGGTTGGAGTTCAGGGGAATCAATTACAAGGCACAGGTATGGGTCAATGGAACACATATCAATGACCAGGACGGCAATGCTACCTCGGTAGGAGCATTCAAACCGTTCCGGTTCAACATAACTTCGGTTGCCAGTTTTACCGGGCCCAACGCTGTTGCTGTCTTGATTCTTCCGAACTCATCCAAATACCTTCATGCATGGCATCAACCGACCGCACGAAACCACACTAACAATGGCGGTGGAAGTACGGCCGGCCTTTCCGGCGATGGTCCTACCTTTGCCTGCTCCGAAGGCTGGGACTGGATCCCCACGATACCTGATCGTGACATGGGTATGTACGATATGGTGCTGCTCGAAACCAAAGGAGCGGTCGCTATTCGCTATCCCTGGGTGTATCCTACCTTCCCGACCGGATATTCTTCAGCAAGCCTTGCCACCTCCGCTCAAGTGGAAAACGCTACGGCAGCAAGCGTGACCGGTACTTTGTCTGTGCTGATCAATGGGGTAACGCAATCGCTGCCGGTTACTTTAGCTGCAGGCCAAAAACAGATCGTAAAGTTCCCTACGAGTACTATTACAAATCCGAATCTATGGTGGCCTAACGGCTATGGAACGCAGTACCGGTACACTGCCCAGTTCAAATTCGATGTCAATGCCACTCTATCCGACTCTATTACCGTTAAGTTCGGTTGCCGTAAATTTACCTCCAGTTTTGCCGTCGGCAGCGGGTTGCAGATCTATATCAATGACCAGAGAATCATGTGCAAAGGCGGCAACTGGGGTATGGACGAGGCGATGAAGCGTTGGGATCCCGACCATCTCAGGGGCCAGATGCGTTTACAGAAGAACTCAAACGTGACCATGATTCGTAACTGGGTTGGTCAGACCGACCGGGACCTGTTTTATGATTTGGCAAGCGAATACGGAATTCTCATGTACGATGAATTCTGGATCCCGAACCCTTTCGATGGACCGGTTGGGGAAGATCTTGCTCTTTTCATGAACCATGCGATGGAAAGATCCAAACGGTACCGCAACGAGCCTTGCGAGGCGCTCTATTGTGCTGCAAATGAGGGTGACCGTGGTGCGGCAGTCGATAATGGCCTCAAGAGCATGCTCGACACGGTCAATCCGGGAATGCCGCTTGTTTATTCTTCAACCAATGCAAACCAGGGATTGTGGGGAAATGGTCCCTATGGCTGGAGAGACCCCAACGTCATTTTTGGTGAAGCATCGCAAAAATTCTTTACAACAGAAATTGGAATGACCTCGGTCTGGGTGGATCGTACTGCCCGCCGCACGCTTTCTGAGTCCAACCTGTACCCTGTATACGATGCCAGCAATCTGGTTTCTAATAATTATTACGGCTGGCATGATTTTTGTGGAACGAGCGCAATGGCGGCAGATGCATTCTGTTATTTCTTAGTCGCGAACTATGCGCCGGCGTATCCCGGTACCAATCTACTCAACAGCAAAGAGTTCTGTAAGTATTCACAGTGTATGAACTATGATGGGTACCGCGCAATGTTCGAATCCTGGGACCAGTATGTTGGAGCGGTTTCACCCCAAGTTCCGACCTCCGGTATTCTTATCTGGATGTCCAACTCATCATGGCCGAGCAATGTCTGGCAGAGCTATGACTACTACCTTGATTGCAATGGCGCCTATTACGGTTTACAGGGCGCGTGCGAGCCGGTTCATGCCCAGGCGACCTACGGCACCGCGGATTCTAAAT
>CAISVC010000454.1 GCA_903888815.1 uncultured Fibrobacterota bacterium | reverse complement strand
TTGCCGGAGGCTGTCGTGACCAGAGCAACCTGCGCATCATTCACCCCGACCGAAGCGATGTCAAAATTATTTGCGAAATCGATCAGCGTTTTCTCATAGGCGCTTGACAGATGAATCAGGCACCCGAGCAGGAGAACACCGATGCTACACTGTCTCAATGCGCCTTTTTCCTTTTCCATTTTCCACCTCTTTCTATCGATCATTCTGTGAGACTTCTAGGTAACTGATAGGAAGTTTCTTTTTCCCGGAGCTTTTGGGCGTATATTACTATATTTCTTTACACGCCCCCTTCTCCGTAGCATACTGCGAAGGATGAATCCGCCGACTACACATCGAATACCTTCAGTAAATAATATAGCACTTTTTGCACCTTTTTGCCAAATTTAAAAAAGCGGGGTTATCTTAAGCCACAATCTTCCACGAAAACGATCCTATCCTCTCGCTGTACGCTTCGACAGTATCGCCAACCTTGAGCGGGCCGATGCCGGGAGGTGTTCCAGTATAGATGCAGTCGCCGGGCCGGAGCAGCCATATCTTGCTTAACTCGACAATAAGCACCGGTATGCTGAAGAGCATGTCGGACGTAGTGCCCTGCTGGCGCACTTCGCCGTTCACTCTGCACCCGAATGAAATATCGTCGAGACGGAATGAACCGCTGTAAGGAATGAAATCCCCGAGCGGAGCGCTCTGTTCGAACGCCTTGCACTTCTCCCACGGCAGTCCTTTTTTCTTGAGCTCGGCCTGGGTGTTGCGGAGCGTCAGATCGAGGCCGAGCGTGACACCGCTGACAAAAGAGATCGCTTCGGCTGCGCTGTTCGCCCTCCCCTGCCTGCCGATCTTTACCACGACTTCGACCTCGTGCTGAAAGCCGCTCCCATGAGCAGGAACGTGTATCGGTTCGCCGGGTTTGACGATAGAGAGCGGGGATTTCATGAACACCGCCGGCGTATCAGGGATTTCGTTCGACAGCTCCCTGATGTGCTCGACGTAGTTCATGCCGATGCAGAAGATGCGCTGAACATTATCAATTGTCGTAGACATTTTAAGAAATTTATTCCATTAGCTAAAGGCATTCGATTGGGTGGCGGGTGCCTGCCTGCCGAAGCCTCGGCGCAGGCAGGGGCACCCCCCATGCAGGTTCAGGCACCGTTTACCCGCACCCGCAAACATTGTTCAGTAAAAAATCGTTTCAAATTTTTAACAAGAGGCCGGGAGTGTTCTCTGAAGACCAGGGGCCCTGTCTGAAGTCTTCCTCCGCTCGGCGGAGGAAGGCGAGTTAGGGCTGCCGGAAGAGAATACTCCCGGGCTCTTGTCCGATATTTTTTTGATTTCAAAGGCACAAGGTCTATTTCAAGCTTTTGTCAAGTGTTTTTGCAATTTCATCGATAAACTCATCGGTCGAGCAGATCTTCTTCGCCGCCGGGTCAGCAAGCTTGGCCAGGTCGCCGGTCATGATGCCGTTTTCAACAGTAACAAGGGCCGCTTTTTCCAGGGCATCGGCGAAAGCGG
>CAISVC010000453.1 GCA_903888815.1 uncultured Fibrobacterota bacterium | reverse complement strand
TGTTCGGTCTGGGGACTCTCTCTGGTCTTTGATCGACACGTGGGGCGAAAGCGGAAAAATATTTTCCGTAACGTTCAGCGTTCTTGATACCGCAAGAATGGTCTCCCAGCAGGAGGTGATACTTACTACCAATACGGAAAGGACATATAGCAATAGATTTTTCTGGTACGATGTCGCCACGCAAAAGCGTGATACGATTTATTTCGTGGCGCTGATCACCAACAAAGACTCGTTGAATTACAAACCTCATCTTGAGGCGCAGGCGGTCATGACCGCTCACTACCCTGTATTGTACCTTGGCGTAACCGTATCGGTTGCCGGCACCAGCGGCGGTACGGTCAATGCGTGGAGCGTTTACCAGAAGTCATTTAGAAGTTTTCAACAGGCCGGATTTTATGACGGTGACTGGGTGATGTCGGTCAACGAGCTCGGCGGCACCGCGAAGCGGAACATAACGGTGGGGGCGTATATCAGCAAGACCATTCTCACCCTGTGGAACGGACAGCCGTACGGCGCGGATGACTTCGGTTATCACGGGCTGACCCACTACACGGGTCGCGGTCCGACGGTTGACGGAAGGATAAAGCCCGATATCATGGCCCCGGGGTCCGAAGTGGTCGGCGCCATGCCGAGGAACTACCCGCTGACGGACACGGGCGCTTTGGTTTTCTGGCCGAATCGGCCTTCAACCGGGGGCCGCTACGCTTTTACCGGCGGCACCTCGGTCTCTGCGCCGATCGTGGCTGGCGTCGTGGCGCTCATGCTTGAGGTAGATTCGTCGCTTACCGTGGAACAGGCGCGACAGTATATTCAGGAGACGGCGATCACCGATTCTGCCACCAGGGCCTACGGACTGATCCCGCCATACAATAATATTTGGGGAGCGGGCAAGGTGAACGCGATGGGAGCGGTTGCGAAATTACTCGGTATTACAGCGAACCGGCGCGTTACCGCTTCTCAGGCAAGGGCGGCACTATACCATTTGATTAGACTCCCCGGCAACCGGCTGCTGTTAAGCGGCCCGGCCAGGCCGGCGGGCGCAAAGCTTCTTTTCGAATACTTTTCGGTCAACGGCCGGAGCTGTCTGCGTCATATAATTGACAAAGAAGCTGCCGTCGACGCATTTACTTCCCTGTCGCGCGGCATTTATATCGTGCGGGTATCCGCCGAAAACAGGATAGTCGTCTGCGGCACAAGGATCACGGTGATAGATACAAGGTGATTGATAACCGCCTTATCGGATCACCCGGTTGTTTTTTTCAGAATGGGGATTGCCTGTATAATCGCAGTGCAGATGCCGGAAAGCAGAAAGACGCAGCAGGCAAGGGCCGGAATCGCAAAAAACGGGTTGAATGCCGTTGCTTCGAAACCAACAGAGGCCAATAATTTCAGCACCGCCGGGTGGATAAGGTAGATACCGAAGGCAAGTGTCGCAATCTGCCGGTTATAGCGCATGCCGAGGAGCGGTTTCGAAAGACGGGGCATGAGGCAGAAGAGCGCAAGCGACATGGGCACCGTAGTAATGCTTAAAAAGTTATAAAAGTAGAATTTCCCCTCATGCGGAACGCCGTGCAGCGCGCAGGTGCACAATAAGGTACCAAGGCCCATTGCCGCAGCCGTAAACCATAACAGGGAAGATTTACACACGGAGTCCGCAAGGCGCATCTGCTGTGGTGCGGCAAGGAGGTACCCTGCAACGCAATACGGCGCAAAGTTGAAAAAACTCCCGAGGAAAAGCGAAAGCCGTGCCGCGTGCGGCTCCGAATACGAATAAACCGCAGTAGTAGTGACAGCGATCGCGAACCATGCGCCGCAGAGAATCCGCACATCAGAAAGCGGCGCGGCTGTGACGCAGTAGCGCACGATTGGCAGAAAAAGGTAGAGACCCACCAGCATATACAGATACCAGAGATGGTAGTAAGGATTTCCCGCACAGATATCTCTGGCCAGCTTGATCAATTCCGGGCCCATGCTGCCGCCGTGTTTCAAGCCTTCGCAGATACGGATCAGCGAATAAAATACCGTCCAGAACACCAGCGGAATGAGAATCCGGCTGAATCGTTTCCGGTAGAACACCATCGGCGGTTCGTTTTTCTCCGGATCAAGGAGGAGCGCTCCGCTGATCATGAGGAAAAACGGGACACTCCATCGGGAGAATGAATTATAGAAGTTGCCCGCCCACCAGGCAGCGCTGTTGAAAACGGGATTGTGGTATACGATGCTGCTTGCGACGTGAAGAAAGATGACGGCGAAGCAGGAGAGGGTACGGGCGTTATCGATCCAGGTTTTAGGGGACATGGTTTAATTTCCTTCGTAGAGACGGGTTATAAACCTGTCTCTACAAAACATGAAATTACTATTTTGCCTGCCTGAAAATGCCTCTGCGCAAAAATTAAATAGATCAATCGCACATTTTGTGGAAATGTGGAAAATCGTATATTACAGCACTAACCGTAGGGGCGACCGGTCTAAAGACCTTATAGGGATAACTGTGTTATCAGTAGAACGGCCGGTCGCCCCTACTTTCCAGACAAGGAGAAAACATGCCAGGCATCAAGGGAACAGAAACAGAAAAAAATCTTTTGGCGGCATTCGCCGGAGAGTCGCAGGCGCGCAACCGGTACACATATTTCGCAAGCGCCGCAAGAAAAGAAGGCTATGAGCAGATAGCGAACATATTTACGGAGACGGCCGAGAACGAGAAGGAGCACGCCAAGATATTTTTCAAG
>CAISVC010000452.1 GCA_903888815.1 uncultured Fibrobacterota bacterium | reverse complement strand
GGTCAGGCCGAGATAGTGTCCGGTACGGCGGATCCAGACCGACATGATCGATCCGGCGCTGGCCTGCACCGCCTTCGGCGAAAACGGGTCGGCGCACTCCCCGCTTAACACCACGCCGCTGTAATCAAACGCCGCCGCAGTGCGGATGAGGGTGCCCACATTACCGGGATCCTGAACACCCTCGAGCAACAGCAGCCGGTCGCCGGTCTGTTTCGGCAGGCCGTCTTCATATGACCCTTCAGGGATCCGTACCACGGCCGCAATGCCCTGCGGCGTTTTCGACGTGCTGATGGTTTTAAATTGACGATCAGTTACCACGCGCACCGGGCAGGCAAAGCCTTTGCATTCGGAAAGCAGCTGCTCCGTCACAAGAATCTCGTCGATGCCTCCCGGTGCCGCTGTTTTTATCTGTTCAACCGCGCGTTTGCCTTCCATGAGGAAAAAACCGTACTCCCGGCGTTTTCGCGCTTCCGCAAGCTCTGTATACCACGACAGCGGTTTCATTATTTATAAATTAAATAAACTCACCAAACATCATTGCAAAATTTAATTTTTCAAATAACCGCGGACCATGTCTCCAATTAATTTTTACAGGCATTATATGGGCCATCGCACAATACCGGTACTTTTTCTGATCATTGTTCTCCTGATTGCAGCGCAGTGCTCCAGGAAAAAAGACACCCTGCCGCTTTCTTCCGGCAGCATTATGACGCCGTATCAGGAGTTCGGCACGACGACGATTTTCTTTTACGAAGGCAAATACAAGCGCTGGAAGCTCGAATCGAATTATATGAAAAAACCGCTCACTGATACCGGCACCATGCTGGTCACACCGGTTAAACTTACACTTTACGATTCGCTGGGGAAGGCGCGTACAAAAGTTCTGGCCGATTCGGGCATCACGACTTCAACACTTCAGAGTTTCACGGTCTGGGGAAACGTCTATATCAGGAACCAGGATTCCCTTATCGTAAAGACACCGAAGTTATGGTGGATTAAAGGTACTCATAAGGTCGAATCCGATACGTATGTTCAGATCGAAACGCCCAAGGGCGACATAATGAGAGGTAAGGGCCTAGACGCTGTCGAGGATTTTTCCCACTTTACCTTTAAATCGCAGGTCAGCGGCCAATTCCCGGATTTCAAAAGGCGGGTTGAGGCGAACGATGACAGAATCTATTAATACTATCAGTTAAAGAACTGCCTATGCAATTAATCATCATTATTCTTCTAATTATCGTACTGGGAGCGCTATTATTCCTTCTATGGCAAAACATTCGAAAAATGCCGAAACCCGAAGAACTCGCCAGCCTCAGAACCCTCAATGAACAGAAAGATTTGCATATCGAAGAACTGAAAAACCGCATACAGAAGGCCGAAGAACTTCAATCGACTAATGCGAGGCTGGAAGCGGAGCTCGAAGGTGAACGGAAAAACATGCGGGAAAAACTGCAGCTGCTCCAGGATTCGGAAGCCCGGCTCAAAATGGAGTTTGAGAACCTCGCCAACCGCATCTTCGATGAGAAGGGAAAATCATTTACCGATCAAAATACAGAAAAGCTTTCCACCCTGCTGAGCCCGTTCCGCGAGCAGATCGAGGCGTTCCGCAAACGGGTCGACGAGGTGCATAAAAACGATACAGAAGGACTCGCAAAGCTTCTGGAGCAGGTGCGCCAGCTGCAGGAGCTGAACAATAAAGTAAGCGTTGAAGCAAACAACCTCGCGGAAGCGATCAAAGGCGATGCAAAGGCGCAGGGCAACTGGGGCGAA
Source organism: uncultured Fibrobacterota bacterium (assembly GCA_903888815.1). Lineage (GTDB taxonomy): Bacteria > Fibrobacterota > Chitinivibrionia > Chitinivibrionales > Chitinispirillaceae > BOG-1184. The sequence continues at coordinate 3,945 of CAISVC010000452.1, read as the reverse complement.
CTCATCCTGGAACGTATTCTCGAAGCGTCGGGACTGGAACGGGGCCGGGAATATGATACGCAGGTCAGCATGCGTTCCGAAGACGGCCAGCTCTTCAAACCCGACTTTGTGGTATATCTGCCCGCCGGCAAGGCAGTGATCGTTGATTCAAAAGTGTCACTGACCGCCTACGAACGTTTCTGCAGCGAACGGGATGAAGTGCTGAAAACGGCAGCGCTCGCCGAACATACCGCGTCGGTCAGAAAGCACCTCGCCGAACTCGCGGGAAAAGAGTATCAGCAGCTTCTGGGTAACCGCACCCTCGATTTCATCATCATGTGCGTGCCGGTTGAAGGCGCCTACCAGCTTGCTTTACAGGAAGATAAAAATCTCCTGTATGATATTGCGCGCACCAATGTCGTGCTCACCGGTCCGGCAACGCTTATGCTCATGCTCAAACTTATTGCCCAGATCTGGCGCAGGGAAAAAGAGAACCGAAACGCCGAGCTCATCGCGACCCGCGCCGGCCGCCTGTACGATCAGGTGGCGCTCGTCGCCGAAGCCATGCTCGATGCGCAGAAAAAGCTCGGCAGCGTCCGTGAGTCGTTCGAAACAGCCATGAACCGTCTCCGCGACGGCAAAGGTAATCTAATCGGCAGGGTCGAGGAACTGCGCAAGCTCGGTGCAAAAACCTCAAAACGGATCCCGCAGGAGCTTGCCGGAAATTCTGACGGGCAGAAGCTGCTGGAAAACGGGTGATATTTTAAGCCGCACGATCTCTTTATCATTGTATTTTTCCAATATATGTATCGGTTCTATCTTATTATCCTTTGCATTATTTCTTTACTTCCTGCTGCCGCCGTCAGGCCTTCGAAGCCCGTGCCTTCTCTTATTCTTGAGTCCGCGAACAGAAACGAGAACTCTTTCTCGAACGGCGAATTCATCAGCGTTCTGCGCGGCAATGTGGTTTTCGTATACGATGACATCCGCATCCGCTCCGACGAAGCGACCTGGCTGCGGAAAAAAGGCGTTGTTGCGTTCCGCAACAACGTCAAGGTCGTGCGGGGCAGACAGCAGCTGACCTGCAACCGTATGAATTTCGCCAAAGAGAACAACACCCTTACGGCGACCGGCAATTTCGATTTCTACGACACGACACAGCAGACGCGGCTGAAAGGCAATGACGCCGAATACCGGATCGCGTCAAAAATCTTCCGCCTCAAAGGCAATCCGGTCATGATCCGTTACGACACGGCAAGCAGCGAAACGCTCACCATCAAAAGCATCACCATGAGTTACGTGGATTCGCTCAAACGCGCCACCGGGACCGACAGCGTGCGGATCCGCAAGGGGCCGCTTTTTTCGACCTGCCGCCTGGCCCATTACTTTACCAACACTAATCAGGCGCAGCTGCGGGGCTCCCCGCAGGTCTGGTACGGCATCCACCGGCTCTCCGGCGATTCCATAAATCTCAATTTCAGCAAAGAGTCGCTCCGCGACGCTTCGATCGTGGGCAGTTCGCATGGCGTGTATGCCGATACTGCAGGACAGCATCGACATGATACTGCGTTCACGCACATCTGGGGAGACAGCCTGTACATGGCAGTCTCCGATTCGGGCAGACTCGAGGTGATCTGGTCGGTCGGCAAGGCGTCGAGTAAAAGCTATCAGAGCAGTGAACCGGCAACCGCCAACACCGCAAACGGAAAGATCATGATGCTCGGCTTCGGCCGCGACGGCAATGTCAGAAACCTGAAGATCTGGGGAAACGCCCGCAGCACTTATTTTATTGAGGATCCGAGCGGCAAAGGCTGCAACGAAGTGAGCGGTGACAGCGTATCCGTAACATTCGCGAAAGGTAAGGCTCAGTTCGTCTCGCTTGCCGGAAGTACGCGCGGGATCTATTTCCCTGTCCCGTAGGTTAACGTAGGTTAATATTTTTTGGATAAAGGCAGTTGATTGGGTGTGGGGTGGGCACCGCCACCCCGTAAAAAGCCTTTAGCACATAAAGAATTGTTATTATTTTATCTTAGGAAAGGCCGTACACGTGTTCAACGCCGTCAACAATCGCAAAAATAACGAACTCCCGACACTAGTAACCACAGCCGCGCCTGCGTCTCCTCAAAAAGCCCGTGAGATCCGGACCGAAGGGCTTGTCAAAATTTACAGCAAACGCCGCGTGGTAGACGGCGTCTCAATCACCGTTCATCAGGGTGAAATCGTGGGGCTTTTAGGGCCGAACGGCGCCGGGAAAACAACCACCTTTTATATGATCGTCGGTCTTATCAGAGCAAACAAGGGAAATATTTTCCTCGATAATGCCAACATTTCAAAAAAGCCGATGTACAAACGTGCGCGCATGGGCATCGGGTATCTGCCCCAGGAACCTTCCATTTTCAGAAAACTGTCGGTAGCGGACAATATCCTGTCGATCCTCGAATATCAGGGACTGAGCCTTAAAGAACGGAAGAAACGCATGCACGCACTGCTCGAAGATATGCATGTCGGCCATCTTGAAAAAAGTCTCGGATACCAGCTCTCGGGCGGAGAACGCCGGAGGGTGGAAATAGCCCGCTCGCTCGCCATCAGGCCCGACTTCATCCTGCTCGACGAACCCTTTGCCGGCGTTGACCCGATCGCTGTGGAGGACATACAGAGCATCGTGCATGAGTTGAAATATAAGGGCTACGGCGTGCTCATCACCGACCACAATGTCCGCGAAACGCTGCGCATCACCGACCGTGCCTACATCATGGCCGAAGGCAAAATCCTCATCTCCGGCTCTGCCCAGGAACTCGCCGAAAACCCTGAGGCACGGCGGATTTATCTCGGCCAGAATTTCAGGCTGGATTGAATCTATTAATTTTTTAATCGGCATATTTTTTGCTTGTTAATCCCTTCCCTGTTTCCAGAATCTAATTTATATTTATGAGCCGCCTGCCACAATGCTGTTAGGCAACACCCGAATTTTTAAAAAACATCTGGAGCTATGGTTAGATGAACCTGGGTCTCGACATGTCCATGCGGCTTCAGCAGAAGCTCTCTTTTCAGATGATACAATCGCTGAAGCTTCTGCAGGTGAATACGCTCCAGCTTGAACAGCTGCTCAAGACCGAGCTTGAGATGAATCCGCTGCTCGTTGCCGACGACGATGACGCTGCCGAAAATCAGGAGCAGGAAGAGGTCAAGGAAGAAGACAAACAGGAACCTGAAGAGGCAGGCGAAGACACCGATCTCAAGGTGGAAGAAGAATCCATCGACTGGGAAAATTACCTGGAAGAAGGCTTTAACCTCGGCTATTCCGCGAGCGAAGAGATCGACCGCGGCAAGGAGCACTACGAGCCGACTCCGGTCTATCAGGCCACGCTCGAAGAGTACCTGACGAATCAGCTCGCCGAGAAAAAGCTGTCCGAAGAAAAAAAGCCGCTCCTCCAGTTCCTTATCGGGTGTCTTGATACCGACGGCTACCTGCGCATTCCGCTTGAGGATATCGCCAAAGTTACGAAAGTCAGCTTTATCGAAGCCGAGGAAACACTCCGCCTTCTCTGGACATTCAATCCTGCCGGCATCGGTGCAAGGAACCTGCAGGAATGCATGATGCTTCAGCTCCGTGCCAAGGGAAAGGAAGGGTCGCTTCCGTGGCGCATTGTTACAGAAAAGTGGGAGCTCCTCGAAAAGCTTAAAATACCGGACATCGCCCGGGAACTCGAGATAGAGCCCCGCGATGTTCAGGAAGGAATCGCGGTGCTCAAGACGCTCAATCCGAAACCCGGCTACGGATACAACCCTGATAAACCGACCACCATTATTCCGGATCTCATCGTCGAAAAAATCGATGGAAAGTTTGTGGTCATGCTCAACGACCGCTCGGTACCGTCGCTGCATATCAATAAATCATACGCGGATCTGCTCAGGCGAGGCAGCACCGCGCGTCAGGAGGTCAAGAAATACCTGCGTGAAAAATTC
>CAISVC010000451.1 GCA_903888815.1 uncultured Fibrobacterota bacterium | reverse complement strand
CTGCTTAAACAAGGGATCTGCGTGCGTGATTGCACCTCGTTCGGATTGCCGCAATACATTCGCATAGCTATGCAACCGCTGCCCGCATGCCGAAGGTTAGCGGAGAACTTACGGGCGGTCGTACCAGCCCGCAAATCAGGCAGCCAAAACAATCGTTGTAGAAAGCGATGATATAGAGGAGGTTATATGGAGCAGGCATTCGCATCCTGGAGCGGCGGCAAAGACAGCTGTCTGGCATGTTACCTTGCATCCGCCGACGGCCTGAAGGTTCGCTATCTGTTGAATATGGTAACCGAGGACGGCAAGGCCTCGTGGAGCCACGGGCTGGCAGCGAAGTGGCTGCACATGCAGGCGAAGGCCATCGGCATCCCGCTGATGCAGCAGCGAACGACACAGGCCGATTATGAGGCTACGTTCAAAAAAACGCTGATCGATTTCAAACGGGAAGGAATAACAGCCGGCGTCTTTGGCGATATCGATTTCAACGCGCACAGGGAATGGATCGACAGGGTGTGCGCCGCGGGCGGTATCACGCCACGCTTGCCGTTATGGGAAATGGACCAGAACAAAATACTGAAGGATTTCGTCGAGCTCGGGTTTGAGACAATAGTAGTAGCGACCAATGCTGACTTCATGGATGACAAGTGGCTGGGGCGCAAGATCGGCCGCGATTTCATATCAGACATCAGTAAACTCAAGAACGTTACGCCATGTGGTGAAGCCGGCGAATACCATACCCTGGTCATCGATGGCCCCATTTTTAAAAAGCGGCTGGAGGTCATCAAGGCTAACAAAATACTAAGAGATAAGCATTGGTTTTTTGAGATAACAGATTGTGAACTGAGACCCAAGAGGAAACGACCGTGATAGCTAAAGTGCTGATGATCCAAGGCACCGGCTCGTCGGTGGGTAAGAGTGTCCTCGTCGCCGCGCTGTGCCGCATCTTCAAGCAGGACGGCTTCAGCGTTGCTCCGTACAAATCGCAGAATATGTCGCTCAACTCATACGTCACACGCGACGGCGGCGAGATGGGGCGGGCGCAGGTCGCGCAGGCGGAGGCGGCGGGCGTCGAGCCTTCGGTGGACATGAACCCGATTTTATTGAAGCCCGAGGCCGATGCCAGGAGCCAGGTGGTTCTTATGGGCAGGCCAGCGATGACAGTGGCTGCCAGTGAATATTACCTGCACACGCCCGAGCTGCTGCGCGCCGCTGAAGAATCACTGAATCGATTGCGCTCGCAGTATGACATCGTCGTCATCGAGGGGGCGGGCAACCCGGCTGAGATCAACCTTAAGCGATGCGAGATCGTCAACATGCGCATTGCCAAGATGGCCGATGCTCCGGTGCTGTTGGTCGGCGATATAGACAAGGGCGGCGTCTTTGCACAGCTGGTGGGCACGCTGGTGCTGCTGGACGATGACGAAAAACGCTACGTCAAAGGTTTCATCATCAACAAATTCCGCGGCGACATCTCGCTGCTGCAGCCCGGCCTCGACGAACTTGAGAGCATCACG
>CAISVC010000450.1 GCA_903888815.1 uncultured Fibrobacterota bacterium | reverse complement strand
GTTAACGCTGAACCCACCGGGGAACTCGCCAATCTTTCGCTTGAAGAGGCATACCGGCGGAACAGGGCCGGCATGGCCAACAAGTGGATTGCCGATACCCAGATCCGCACGAAGTCCGGGGAAATCAAATATGTTCTGGACATGTCGACCAACCTGCGCGACAGTTCGGGACACTTTTACGGATGCCTCGGCATTCTTTTTGACATCACCGAACGCAAGCAGATGGAACAGAAACTCGCGAAAACCACCGACGAGCTGCGGCAGAAAAACGAAGAAATCGAACAGGACCTTGAAACCGCGCGGGAAATACAGCTCACGCTCCTTGCGCACTCCTATACACACTTTCCGCTGAACGTACCGATAGAAAACAGCTCGGTCCGGTTTCACGACATCTATATTCCCGCCCGTAAACTCTCCGGCGATTTTTTCCACATACTTCCCGTTTCCGGGACGCTGGTGGGGGTCCTCATCGGCGACGTGATGGGACACGGCGTACGCGCATCGCTCATTACCGCGTTCCTGCGGGGATTGATCGAGGAAATCAAACCCTTTGCTCATGAAAACAATATCTTCCTGCAGAAGCTGAATTACGGGCTATTTTCCGTGCTTTCGCGTTCACATGCGTCGTCATTTGTCACAGCCGTCTATGTTACCATTGATGTTAAAAACAGGATCCTGCGGTATTCAAACGCAGGCCATCCGGAGCCCCTGTTCTTCAACCGGTCGGGCGGCGTTATCATGCTGCCCTTCGCCGAAAAAAGAAAAACAGAACCGGCCCTCGGGATTGTGGAAGATTTCCCCTATTCGGTCGCCGAACGCCGGATCGCGCATGATGATGTGGTGTATCTCTTCACCGACGGTGTCTACGAAGTGCGAAACGAGAAAGAGCAGTTTTTCGGCATGGACCGTCTTCTATCTTTTATCAACGAACACCATACGCAGCCGCCGGACACAATCCTCGGCGACCTGCTCAAAGACATCAGGAGTTTTACCGGCGGTGCAAAGGAATTCAACGACGACCTCTGCATGGTCGCGCTGCACATGCTTGCCCCGTAAGGTGCTGCCCAATCAGTTGTTAATACACCCTCGTGATCCGGACAATATACACGCCTTCGGGCAGATGATAAGCTTTGTACAGGTCAACGACCGAGGCACGGCTGAAGAGCCTTTTCTGCAGAAGCCTGCCGCAAAGATCGTACGCCGCGATCATGTTTTTTCCGCCTTTGCATGCTCGCGGCAGCAGGAACCGGCCGCCTGCTACGGTAATGGTTACGGTTCCGCCCGGCAGCGCCGGACCGCGCATGCCGTTTGCCGGTACAATGTTCGTCGAGTTGTCGTTCAAGGGGACCGTCTGGATCACCGCTGTTGCGCCGGTCAAACCCGGACAGCTTGCCGTCAGCGTTATGGTTCCTGCCGTTGTCCCGGCCCTCACCAGCACCGGCGCGATTCCCGCCTCAGCCTTCACCGGATTGGCCCCGACGCGCGGATCGCCGTCCCCCACGATGGAACCCGGGCCTGAGATGCTCAGCCGCACGGAATCAGTACCTGCAGAAGAGGTATCGAACGCATCGATGCTCACAATGGCATCGCTGGCGCTGGCGTTCCTTGTCCCCTTGACGACGACCCGTATCGTATGCGAAGCGTTGGTCAAACCGGACCTGCTGAAAAGGACCAGTCCGGACACCGTGGACGCGGCATACAGGTCTATGTTCGCCTGCGCCAGAACATTGTCGATATACACGTCCGCGTAACCCTCGTTCCATTGTCTGATTCCGATCCAGGAGATTTTTGTGCCGGTAAAGGTATACTCGCAGTAGTCGTTCGCCCTGTTGCTGTACGACTCGGTCGTCATGTAATTCCCGGCCTTGGAAGCCCCGATGGTCCACGTCCCCTGATAACGAACCGAGGAGGAGGCGTCATCGACCAACGACACCGTGCTTCCGGGCACGATCGTTCCGCTACTGTCGCAGATGAGGGCATAGACCATGACGAAATCCGATCCGTCGGCAACGGTCCTGATTCCGCAGGAATCGACGACCAGCCTGACCTGGCTGCGGGTCCCCGGTGTCCGCGCCGTGTCCGAGGCAACGACCGTGCCGCTGATCAATCCATCGGCGCGCAGCGTTCCTGCCTGCCAGGTGATGTTCGCCGTGAACAGCGGATGCGTGATATAGCTGAATCCGGTATCAGGGTTTACTGTCGCAACCAGCGTGCCGTTCCGATAGACCCGTACCTGCTGACAGTTGCTTGCAATCCTGACCGGCAAAGGCGAGGCAGAGGTCCAGTAGTTGAGGATTTTCACCATGGGGCCCATCTTACATCCGGCAATTGCAAGGGCCGGATCGCGAAGACCGGCAAAAAATTGGTAGTTGAACTTGGGATAACGGTCTACGTCCACGATTCCCGGCGTCCCCTGGTCGACCGAATTGTTGAAACTCCGGTTATGGTCATTGAAGTCCCAAAGTGCATAGGCGCAAATGCGTGAATCCGCGGCCACTCCACACCAGTCATTTACCGGCTGGCCGCCGTTGAGGGTCGTCTGACGGAAGATGGCCGACCGCAGCATGTCCATTTCACCCATGAGGCGGCATGAACGCGCCGGTCCGTTCGCAGAAGAATCGGTTGAGGCTTCCCACCACTGATCACCCCACTCCCGTGTGATCAACGGTTTTGTTCTTGAGCCGCACTCTTTTGCCGTCACGTCATATACCTGCTGTCCGTAGAGTCCCCAATCGGCAGACGTATAGCACTGGTCGCCCGGATACTCCTCATGCGTCGTCTGGTGCGCTGTCTGCGCCCATGCCTGCGTATAGCCGGACTCGTTCAGGCTGGCTTCCCATAAAAAAATACAGGGATGGTTGCGGTCGCGGCGCACCATGTCACGGATCTCCTGAAACGAGCGCTGCTGAAAGGTGGTGCCGCCGAAATATTGCCAGCCGCTCATGCATGCAAGTACTGCGATGCCCAGTTCGTCACATGCGTCAAGAAACTCAGGGTCCTGCGGGTAATGGGAGGCGCGGTAGAAATTGAAACCCGCCTCGCGCATCTTGATGGCGTCACGGTACTGGACCGAGTTCGGCACCGCATTGCCGACATAAAGGTACTCCTGATGTCGGTTCGCGCCGGCAAGAATCGTGCGCTCGCCATTGATGGACAGGCTGTCGACCGTAAACCTGAATCGCCTGATTCCGATCCGGGTCATGCAACTGTCAACTATGGAACCGCTGTCATATACGGACGTGTACAGCTTGTATAAATCAGGATGGCTGGGGTGCCACAGCCTCGGGTTGTTGACCGTGAGCTGCTGGGTAAAAGCGGTATCCGCGTTTGCGGCGATTCGTATCGCCGGAGTGGTCGCCGTCGCCACGATTATGTTCTGCCGGTCAACGATATCGCTTTTTATCGAGCAGTCCTTTGCCGAAGCATTCTCGTTCTTGACGTTTGTTCTGATCTGTACGGTTGCCTGCGCCGCGCTGACCGCCGGGTAGGTGACGAAGATCCCGCCTCCGGCGACTTTGTTCGTGAACACCGGGTCAGTAACGTGCAGTTTATCGGTGATATGCAGAATAACGTCGCGGTACAGACCGCCGAAGTACTGGAAATCAGGCGCCGATGTTCCGGGCGGAATGTCGACGTTGGGCCGGTTATCGAGCCGCGCAGCAATGACGTTATTCGTTCCGTCAAATCTGCAGTAACTGGTAATATCAACGGTAAAGGAGGCGTAACCGCCATAATGGTTCGTCAAAAGCGTGCCGTTGATCCATACGGTGGCAGCCTGCATCGCGGCCTGGAATTCAACAAACACTTTGCGGCCGCTGTAGGTACCCTGCAGGGGGAAGGATTTGCGGTACCAGCAGATCCCCAGATAAATCTGATTGCCGCTTCCGCCGCTGCAATTCTTGGGCTCTAACCTGACCGAGTGGGGCAGGTGAACGGTTTCCCATGAAGCGTCATTAAAGGACGTTACCTCAGCCCCGGTTGCATCGCCGCGGTAGAACTTCCAGTTTTGATTAAAATTCAGGTTTACCCGGTTGTTTGCCGAAAGAGCGGCATTCGGACCTAAAAGGACGGCGGCCATTATGACCGTGCAGAAAAAGGATTTCATGCGACCCCCTTCTTTTACTGCCAGAAAGTCTGAAAGAAACTTCCCATCAGCCACGCAAACAAAATCGCATTCTCTTAGTGGTATTGTCAAATAATTTCCGACCGCACCGAAGCATTAAGTACGCGCGTTTTCCTCTTTATCGAATCCGGAAAAAAGGAAATAACGGGACTTCCGTGCAATTTGTGCATAAAACTCCATATTTTCAGCAGAAGG
>CAISVC010000449.1 GCA_903888815.1 uncultured Fibrobacterota bacterium | reverse complement strand
GTTTGAATAATCGAAAAGGAAAATAAAGAGTGTCTCCTCACTGTTAAAAAAGATAATTCATAAAATCGCGAAATGTATGCCTCCTTCTGCAAAAAACATGGACTTTTATGCACGAATTGCACAATAATCCCTTTATATCCTTTTCTCCGGATTCGCGCGCACCTGAAATGAAGGGATGCCGTCATGCAGCACCTATCAGTAGTATTCTTTGCGGCGGCGGCGGTGACATGCGGAATAACCGGAATTTTGTCAAAAAACGGCTGATGAAAGGGGATTACTATGGGCATTTTGAAAAGATCTCTTAACAATATATTTTGATTTGTAATACCCGTGCTGACAGGTCGCTGACCATGGTTGCAAAGATCGGGCAGCTGTTGTCGAAGAGGCGGGAAGGATAGTTAACCGTTAGATGCCCAGCAAGAGGTAATCCGGAATGCGCACATTTATTAAGAAACTGTCCAGGTCACTGCGCAAGCGTTATATGCAAGTCGTTGGCGGAAAAATCAAACAAAGGTACTTCAGCAAGAACTCTGTAAAGAAGCTTCATATAGGGTGCGGCAGTAATATCCTTGACGGTTGGCTCAACTCAGATTACTATCCACCTCTCGCATCGGTACTTCATCTTGATGCCACAAAGCGTTTTCCGTTTGAGGATAACACATTCGACTATGTGTTCAGCGAACATGTTATCGAACACATTGCTTTTTCAGAGGGCCTGCATATGTTGTCGGAATGCTGCCGTATACTGAAGCATAATGGACAGATAAGGATAACAACGCCTGACATCTCATTCTTAATAAAGCTCTGCGGGGAGGATACCTCAGACCTGCAAAGAGAGTATATCCGATGGTCCTCCGATAATTTTATCAAATTTTCTCCATATTATTCCTTTCCGGGAAATGACGGGTATTATAATGCCATCTTCGTGATTAACAACTTCGTGAGAGATTGGGGGCATAAGTTTATTTATGATGGAAAGACATTAGGTTTTTCCCTGGAGAAGGCAGGTTTCAAGAAAGTAAAAGTATGCAATCTGAACCAGAGCGAATGCAGAGAATTGCGAAACCTGGAGAATGAAGGACGGATGCCAGCGGGTTACCTCCAACTTGAGTCGCTGACCCTGGAGGGGACGAAAGAATAACTTGTTATGCAATCATTGCAAATAGTATTCGGGATTATTATAACTGTTTAATATTTATTTGAAAGGACAGCGTATGAAAACTTCGCGCAGCGTTTTCCGCACGCAAAAGCCTCATGGCCGCCGATACCTTTCCCACGCCTCCTGTCTGGTACATTATAGGGGTTACAACAGCGCAGTAGATGCCCGGTACGCGCCGGAGAAAATATGCAAATAATCGGTTGATTTTTTATGTTTTTTGTGCTATATTATGTATGGGGAGGCGGATATATAAAAATGGGACAAGTGAAAGGGACAATTGTGCGTAAGGATGTGACAAGTTATTCGATTTATCAGACTGAAAGGAGGTTTAGGAGGTTAGTTGCTATAAGGCAAAATTTGTGTTTAAGCGGTATACTATAAAGACTACAAAAAAGGAGAGGAACCTATGAAAAAAGCATTATGCGGTTTATTGACGGCGGTTTTATTGGTGCCGCTGATTGCAAGTGCAGTCCAGTGGGGGCCTGCGAACAGCAATCAATTCAGATGGCCCTTTGTCGGAACAGCGGGTGACAATCTCATGAAGGCGACTCAAACAGCGCTTCAATGCAGATTTAATGCCGCAAAAGGGATAGTGACGTTCCATTATACCATACCCTCCATAACCAAGGGTGCAGCGCTGAATATTTACAGCGTTAACGGCGTCCTGATTACTACCTTTAATCTGCAGCCGGGAAGCAACACCATCCAGTGGAGCATCGCACAGAACAAGGTTGCCGCAGGAATATATGTGGCATCGCTGCGCATTGGAACTGTCGAAAAAAACATTCAAATATCGCTGGTCAAATAAGGGGGCTCCACCAATGAAAACACTAAAAATATTCGGTTTATTGTTAGCCGCAGCGGTTGCAGCCAATGCCGACCTGACGTCGGCCACCGTTGACAGCAACACACTCCATTTTCCGAACGCAGGCGTAGGGGTAACCTACAGCGGGGCCGTCCAGTATACCCTGGCTCCGCTGACGAACGATACGGTTTTTGTTAGCCTTACCATCAATCCGGCGGCAGGCGGCGCTAATCTCACGCTGACAGAGGTCAAAGGGGATGTGGGGGTGATACTTGTCAATACCAACCTGCCTAATGCACTCAAGACCTATACGATTAATTTTCAGGCCTCCGATGCGGTGCCGGGAGTCTATTACATTGCCCACATTACGGCGAATGCCAATGTTACTGCCATGAAAACACAGGTCGAGGGTTTTCTCACTTCGATGACTAAAGCGGCGAAGGCTGTGCTGTGCGGCGGTGACGGCAATATGCTGGGTCTCGCCTCAGCACCGATTCCCAATATCTATATGGCCGACGGGCCTCACGGGGTCAGAGCAAACGGCAATGCCACGGTTTTTCCTACCTGTGCCGGTGAGTGCGCCACGTGGGACACTGCGGCCGCTTTCGCGCAGGGAGTGGCTAAAGGCGAGGAGTTCAGGGCGCTGGGAAGAAACTGTGAGCTCGGACCCGCGGATGACCTTGTTTACCATCCGCAGGGCGGCAGGGCATCGGAATATTACGGGGAAGACCCTTATCTGGCGGGCCGCATGATGGCGGCCGACGTTCTGGGGGTCCAGAGCAGGTTCTGCATCGCAACGGTCAAGCACTTTGCCTGCAACAACAAGGAGCAGAACCGGGGCACCCTGAGCGCGATCATGAACGAACGTTCCATGCGCGAACTATATCTTTACAACTGGCAACCCAGCTTCGTCAGGTCGCAGTGCTGGGGAACAATGAGTGCCTATAACAGGCTCAGTACCCCTACTGCCGCCTACGCAAGTTCGAACCGGTATATCTGCAGCACGGTGCTGCGCGAGGAGTGGG
>CAISVC010000448.1 GCA_903888815.1 uncultured Fibrobacterota bacterium | reverse complement strand
CCGCTATGTTACCGCAGTTGACGGTGGTCGCTTCGCTTAGTCCATACCCTTCCCAGATATCTATGCCGTATTTCTCCCGCCAATTGCGGGCTACCTCCAAGGGCATAGGGGCGGAGCCGCAGATGCAGGTTTTCAGGGAACTCAAATCATATTTGGAGGCAGCGGGATGGTTAAGCAGTTGAATGTACATGGTAGGCACACCGCGAAATTCGGTGATTTTGAATTGCTCAATACGCTTCATCGCTTCCTCTGTATCCCACCGGCTGATCATGACCAGCTTTCCTCCCGTCAGAAATTCCAGATTCAGGGCGAATACGCCATACCCGTGGAACAAGGGAAGCGTTATCAAAGAGACACGGTTCCGAGTGACGCCGAATACTTCCTCTTTTTTATCGGTAATTTTATCCTGTCCGTCATCGCGCTTCTGAATTTTACCTTTCGCGGCAACGCCCCAGGCATCCAGTAAGACCAATTCATAATATCCCGTTACGTGCGTATACCAATTATAATGGGTAAGCATCACGCCTTTGGGGTTTCCCGTGGTGCCCGCCGTATAAATCATGACGGCGGTATCATCGTTATCCGTTTCCTCAATGACCAGTTCATCCGAACCGTTTTGGATAATTTTATCGTAGGATAAAACATCCTTCGGAACTGCCTTTCCAATCAACATTACATGCTTAAGTTCTGGTGCCTCGCGGCGAGCTTCTCTTATAATGTCGATGTAATCTTTGCTACTGATCAGGGCGGTCATACCGGCATCATGGTAAAGATAGGCAAGATCATTAACGCGTAGCGACGGGTTTACTGGAACCAATACCGCCCCAATTTTAAAAACAGCGAAAAATGCCTGTACGAGTTGAGGACAGTTCAGCAATTGAACGCCTACCCTGTCTCCTTTCATGACTCCCAGACTTTTTAAGGCATTCCCCAACCTGTTGGCAATACGGTTCATTTCAACATTGGTATGCCATCGCCCTTCAAAATTGACAAACTTGTATTCACCAAACCTTTGAATATTGTCTTCGGCCAACCTTCCAATATTCATTACCACCATTCCTTTCTCAAGAATTGCAGCTGGAAATAACTTTTAAATACCTGCTGAAAACATCGAACTTCCCTTAAATCAGTAAACGGCCGGATCGATTGCAGGACCTTGATCTTTTCGTTCCGCACCGCCGTGGCGTCAAATGCAGCAGGCGGCTCCATGGCCACCAGTGACGTCAATTGCAGGACGTGGCTCTGGATCATGTCCCGCGTGGCGCCCGCCGTTTCGTAGAAGGCCGCGCGCTGCTCCACGCCGAGCGTTTCCGCAGCGGTAATTTGCACATGGTCCACGAAATTCCGGTTCCACAGCGGCTCGAAGATTCCATTTCCAAAGCGCAGCACCAAAAGGTTCTGCACAGTTTCTTTTCCCAGATAGTGATCGATGCGGTAGACCTGCGGCTCGTCGAACGAGTTGAGCACAAGCTGGTTCAGCTTCTGCGCGGAAGCTAAATCACGGCCGTAAGGCTTTTCGATGACGATCCGCACCCAGGATTTCCCGTTCGGATCCTTGGCGAGGCCCGCTTTATCGAGTTGCTCGATGATCAGAGGATAGACCTCCGGGG
>CAISVC010000447.1 GCA_903888815.1 uncultured Fibrobacterota bacterium | reverse complement strand
GAGCAGAATTGCCGCCCAGATCGTTTCGTAGGTGCCGAGCCCCGCGCATGCGACCACGAGACCCAGGTTGGCAATGGTCGAATAGGCGAGCACGCGCTTGGCATTGCTTTGCGTAACGGCCAGGAGCGAAGTCATGAGGAAGGTTACGCCGCCGACTAATGCCACCATATAACCGGCGAACGTTCCCTGCAGAACGGGTGCGAATTTGACAATAATGAAAACGCCTGCCTTGACCATGGTGCTCGAATGGAGCAGGGCGGACACCGGTGTGGGTGCTACCATGGCGCCCAGAAGCCACGACGAGAACGGCATCTGCGCCGACTTGGTGATGCCGGCGAACGAGATCAGGATCGCCGGCACAAGCGCAAAAACCTTGCCTCCGGCCAGGAGCTGATCGAGCTCCAGTGTTGCATGGCCGCCGCTTCTTTCCTGGCTAATGAGGTAAAAAATGGCGATGACGAACGCCAGGCCGCCGAGCATGTTCATGCCGAGCGCCCGGAACGCGTTGCGCGTGGCTTCCTCGGTCTTGGGGTAAGCGATCATGACAAAAGAACAGAGTGTCGTGATTTCCCAGCACAGGAAAAGCCATACGAGGTTGTTGGCGAACACCACGCCGAACATGGCGGAAAGGAACAGGAACATGACAAAAAAGAAACTGCGCTGACGGTCCTTCAGGTCGCGGTGATGGCCATGGTAGTCTTTCATGTACTGCACGGAATACACGCAGATGAGCGAGCCGATGATGCCGATGATGAGCGCCATGATGACCGAAAAATTGTCGATGTAGAGGGCATGTTCAACGCGGGGCATTGCAGGGCCGAACTCGCAGTACAGGGTGATACCGGTCTGGGCAAGGATGAGGACAGGGATCCACCATTCATTCGGTTTTATGTCTTTGCATTTATATAAAAGGAACAGAGCGGTGAGCATCTCTGCTGCGAAAACGCCTTTTTCGATCCAATGCGATTCGAGCCGGAAAAGGGTAAGATTGTTACCGATAAAGAGATAGGCACAATAGAGCGATGCGAGCGCTATAACGAGCGCGCTTATCCGCACAATCCATCCTCTGATTTTCTGATGGCCGATGATTGACGAGAGAACGGCAGGGAACAAGGGAAACAGAAGAAGAAAGAGTAAGAGCTTCATCGACATCCTCGTCGAAATTCCACAAGCGTTTCGGCGTTAAAACTCCTTCCGTGACTCGCCGTTGAGTCAGGCGCCGTGAAAACGTGTGGAGGTTTTCCGGCAATGGTTTGGAAAAAGAGTACCAAAATACATTTTATTCGCATTGATAGCAAGGAGAGGGGTACTATAAACCGGTCAGGAATTTTTCATAAGCTTCGGCTGGCCGGTTGATTCGACCACATCGCGCCAGAGCGGGCTCTCGGGATCGATCCGGTTTCGCCGGGATACCGCAAGTCTCGTAGGGACGTGCACAAATTGATCGTTTAAAAGGCTCACGATCATGCTCGTCCTGCCTGTCATGGCGGCATGTACCGCATTCGCACCAAGCCGGGTGCAGTAAATCGTATCTGTAGGGTTTGCCGGCGTGCTCCGGATAATGTAGCTTGGATCAATGTATTTCAGGTTGATTTCGATTCCCTCCTGCCTGAAATAGCGCGCGATCGCGTCCCGAAGGAATAAACCGATGTCGCCCAGCTTTCTGTTCCCGGAAGCATCGAGCTCGGTCTGGGTCGCAGGCAGAAGGTCCTGACCGGCCCCTTCCGCAACTACGATGAGCGCGTGATTGCGGGTCTCAAGCCGTTTTTTGAGCTCCGACAATAACCCGTATTTGCCTTCGAGGTCGAAGGGCACTTCAGGGACCAGCACATAGTTCACGTCGTTCGTGCCGAGTGCCGTGTAAGCGGTGATAAATCCGGAGTCTCTGCCCATGAGTTTGACAAGAGCAATCCCGTTGACCGCATCGTGCGCCTCGACGTGAGCGCCGGTGACCGCTTCAACCGCCTTTGCCACCGCGGTCTCGAACCCGAATGATTTCTGGATGAAGGAGAGATCGTTGTCGATCGTTTTCGGGATCCCGATCACCGAGGCTTTGAGTTCCCGGCGTCCGAGCTCCTCGGCAATCCGGAGCGCGGCCTTCTGCGAACCGTCGCCGCCGATGACGAAAAGCATTGAAAGATTCATTCGCCCAATCGAATCCACAATTTCAGGCGACCGTTCACCGCCGCCCCGCGAAGAACCGAGCATGGTACCGCCGGTGCGAGGAGCTTCCGCCACCACGTCCGGCGTAAGCTCGAGCGAAGAGAGCCGGTACTGCGGGAGCAATCCGCGAAAGCCGAATTTATAGCCGGAAATACGGCGCACGCCGTAGTCGTACCACAGCGTCATGACGATCGACCTGATGACATCATTCAGTCCGGGGCACAGGCCGCCGCAGGTGACGATACCGGCATGCACTTTGGAGGGATCGAAGTAGATACAGTCCCGGGGCCCGGATCTTTCCATCAGTCCCCGTTCAGTATCCGGAATTTTCCGTTTGCCCTTTACATTCAAATCATAGAGAACGTATTCGTCATCATTCACATAGTTGGCGATGAAATCCCCCTCCGATCGCGAAAGGGCTATCGGCGAAGGTATCCTGGCAGTCCCCAGCGTTTGAATGGAGAAATCGTAGGTGTCCATAAAAATATCCTTTGAAAATCAACCTCTTGCCGCTGTAAAATACATGATTACCGGATAATTCATATAATTCCAAATATTTGTCAATTACCTGCAAGGGGTTGTATTTTCTGGAGTCATGTTTCCGGTTTCAATCTTGAACGGCATTCACAAGTATATGCGAACTCTATTTCTGTCGGTTGTGCCGGTTCTTATATTCACGCTGTTTCTTTCCTGCGCGCATCAGATGTCGCCGACCGGTGGCCCTGACGACCGCACCGGCCCTGCGGTCATGTCGACGGCGCCGGCCACAGGTTCGGTCAACGTCAATCTTCGCAGCCGCTGCACCATAACGTTTTCCGAATGGATTTCCAAGACATCGGCGCCGAAGAGTGTTTCGATACTCCCGCCTCTTGATGGCGGGGCGAAAATCGGCGTTACGGGCAGGCGGCTTGAAATCGCGCCGAACAAGGCATTTGCCGATTCCACCACCTATCATATTGTAGTCACTGCAACGCTGCAGGATCTGCACGGAAATCCAATGATATCTTCCTATACGCTGATCTTTTCGACCGGACCGAGCCTTGACAGCGGTAAAGTTACCGGGTGCGTGATCGATCCTTCGAAGCGGCTGTTTCAGCCCACGGTGGCATTATTCCGCGATACGGCGGAAGGAAAAGACACACTGCTGTTCCATGACCCGGACTACCTGACACAGGCCGACAGCTCCGCCTTTTTTACCATTGATAACATTCGGCGGGGCACCTACCGGGTTATCGCTTTTGTCGACCAGAACAGCGACCACCGGCTCAATCCCGGCGCAGAGGCGGCCTATGCGCCGGTGCGTCGCACCGTTTCCGTGACGCAGCAGCCGGACACACTCATGCTTTTTCCGGTGGAAAGCGATACCGTGTCACCCCGTCTGGAGTCGGCCAGACCGGTTTCAGCGAACATAGTCATGGGCACGTTAAGCTGTCCGCTCGATACGATGCGCGGCTTATCCGAAGCCGCATGGGCGCTTGAACGGTATGACAGCAAGGGAAATGTTCCGGCGGTGACCGCTCGCTGTTGGCTCGGCGGCAGGACCGCCTGTGCGCTGTTTCTCAGCGATACGCTTTCGCTTATACCGTATCGCATTATCTGCAGTTTTCTGAAACGAAACGGAACATTGACGATCAGCATTCATGATACGGTACGGTTCAACGGAGTCACGCTGCGTGATACGGTACCGGCCGCACTGTCATCCTATTCCCCTCATGGGGCAGTTCCGCTGATGCCCGAAATCTGTCTGAATTTTACTGAACCGGTAACCATTACCGCTCCGCTATTCCTGAGCGATTCACTTCATGATACCGTGCGTTTGAACGTCAATGCGATGTATTCTGATACTGTTCTGCTGACACCGCAGCGGCGGCTGCATGCGGGAAGTCATTACCGCCTCCTGTTTATGAAAACCTTCGGCAAAGATATGGCCGGAAATCCGATTAAAGCGCGCGACAGCACCGATACTGTGGCGACGCCCCTGTTTTCCGCGATCGCCGCCGACAGCCTCGCCGTTTCGTTTGCCGGATGTGTGCCGTGCCTTGGTACGGATAAAAAACGGAAATGGCAGTTCCTTCCTTTTTCCGGCGGTAAACCTGCGCTGTGTGCGGACTCCAATGGCTGTTTCCGTTTCGATTCCCTGCCTTCCGGCAAAGGCGCTGTCGGATATTTTACTGATGCGAACAACAACGGCAGGCCTGATAAGGGATCGCTTGTCCCGTGGATCGCTCCGGAACCTTCCCGCATATTTCCAGACACCATAGAGGCCCGTGCGCGCTGGGAAATCGAAGGCGTAACATTCAACAAACCGTGCGAACAGTGCAGGGCGCACCAGGCAGCAGCAGTTTCCGCGCCGGTAAAAAAGACCGACATTAAAAAGCAGTCGCGGTAAATATATTCAGGCAGAGACAGCGAAGAGCCGTTTAAAATATGGAAATAATCGATTTCCACACGCATTGTTTTCCGGACGAACTGGCACCGCGGGCAATCGAGCGGGTCATAATCACTTCGCCCGGAGCGAAAAACCGGACGGACGGAACGCTTGCCGGCCTCCGGCGTTCGATGGCGGCAAGCGGTGTGACCAGATCCGTGGTACTCCCGGTTGCAACCAAAGCATCCCAGGTTGCCGCCATCAACAGTGCAGCTTCACGGCTGGCCGCGCCCGATATTATTTCGTTCGGCGCCCTGCATCCGGCGACGGAAAATATCGACGAAGAGATCTTTTTCATGAAGGCGAACAATATCCGCGGCATCAAGCTGCATCCCGAATTCCAGGATTTTTATCTGGACGATCCCGCGGTGTTCCCGATGTACGAAGCGCTTGCAGCGGCGGGGCTCATTGTGGTATTCCATGCCGGAAAAGATCCCGGGCCATTCACCAACGACCATTCAATGCCGGCAGGCATTGCGCGTGTACACAAACAATTCCCTTCTTTATGCATCGTAGCATCGCACATGGGCGGGCATCAGGTCTGGGATGAGGTGGAAAAGCACCTTGCGGGGGCACCGGTCTATTTTGAGACCTCGACGGGCCCGGAGAATTTTTCCAAACAGCAGTTTGTTCGTTTATGCCGCAGACACGGCATCGACCGCATCCTGTTCGGCTCGGATACTCCCTGGTACGATCAGATATTTGACCGGAAATGGGTTGACGAATGCGGGTTGAACGATCCGGAAAAGGAGAAGGTGTTTTTCAGAAATGCCCTAGGGCTTTTAGAATGATGAGGATCGCCGCGATCCCGGCAAGCGTGACGATGATGCCGCCGCTGAGAAGGATCCGCCTCTTCCGGTCATGACCGCTTTTTTCCCACGAAGAAATCGCCGGCTGGGAAAAAATGCGCGTATCTCCTTCATTCACCGCCTTCGGTTCAGTGCCGGGAGCGGCTGCCTGCTGCTGCGGCCGTATATAGATGACCTTTGTTTCAGGCGCATACTCTTCATTATTTTCCGCAAATTCGGGATACGGAGGCGGCGCCTGAGCGATACGGGTATCTTCTTCGGGGGAGAGCGCCTGTACGATGACTTTGGTTTCCGGGGGTGCCTCTTCCGGTTCCTTCGGTTTTCCTGACTGGGGCGGAGGCGGCGCCTGACCGAAGCGCGTCTCTTCCTCGGGTGAAAGTGCCTGCACCATGACTTTGGTTTCCGGAAGGACCTCTTCCGTTTCCTGTCGTTTTTCTGACTGGGGCGGAGGCGGCATTTGAACGATACGGGTATCTTCTTCAGGGGCCGGCGCCTGTACAATGATCGCGGTATCCGCAGGGG
>CAISVC010000446.1 GCA_903888815.1 uncultured Fibrobacterota bacterium | reverse complement strand
TTGACGGAAGCGTTGAAGTCGATTCGTGCATAACGCGGTTCGGCTTCCGCTGGGTTTCCTTCAATGCAACAAGCGGTTTTTCCATTAATGGAACACCGCTCAAGCTGAACGGGGAGAACCGTCACCATCACTGGCCGTTTGTGGGAGAGGCGGTACCAGATTTATATCAGCGCTTTGATGCGAATATGCTGAGGAAGTGCGCTAATTTCGTACGGCTGAGCCATTATCCCCAGGATCCGGCATTTCTGGACGCATGCGACGAGATCGGCCTGATGGTCGATGAACCTCCGCCGACGTGGATGCAAACGGGAGGCACCACATGGATGAATAACCTTGAGGAAGCCCAGCGCAGAACCATCCGCCGCGACCGCAACCATCCTTCGATCATCGTGTGGGAGGGCTACATCAATCACGGAAGCTGCAACACCCGCCTGCGGGACGCCGCACGGGCCGAAGATTCCACCAGGTCCATCGGACAGTGCGATTTTCCTCATCCCATGTGCTATGCGGGGCAAACCGCAAACGGCGGCGGTGTGTGCTCCGAATATCCGAACTGGCAGGCTGACTGGCGCCGGACCGGAGAAGCCGGCATGATCGACCAGACGAGACAGTGGGCGACGCAGTACGGTCTGGCAAAGACCAATGCGCAATGTTCAGGCATGCAGGGATGGTGCATGTTCGACTACAACACGTACCACAATGCGTATTATCCCGATACCCCGCCCCGTTCAATCTGCACCAATGGTCTCGTTGATTTGTACCGCATCCCCAAGTTCACCTACTACTGGTATGTTTCTGAAGTGAGCGATTCGCCCATGGTCTTCATTGCCAATTACTGGACAGCTGCATCGGCGACCAATCCGGTGTGGGTATACAGCAATTGCGATTCGGTTGCGCTTCTTGTAAACGGTCTGTCACAGGGAATAATGACGAGGTACACCGGATATCCAACCGTTGACCACCCGCCATTTACCAGGAATGTGACCTTTCAGTCGGGTACCTTGACTGCGCGGGGATACCGGGGAGGAGTTGTCGCTGCAACACAAACGATTCGGACACCCGGTACTGCTGCGGCGGTACGCCTGGTACCTGATTATACCGAGATCCCCGCTAACGGGTCAGACTGGGTACGTATCGTCATTCAGGTGGTAGACGCTTCCGGAACCGTGGTTCCGACGGCCGCGAATAGTGTGACGCTGACGATTTCCGGTCAGGGCAAACTGATCGGCGATAATCCGGTACTCATGGAAGCAGGCCAGCTCATTATCCTCGCGCAATCAACGCAAGTCGCGGGAACAATGACCATAACCGGCTCGTCAAACGGCCTGACCGACGGCAGTACGACCATCACTACCACAGGCACGACCGCAGTCCTGCCATCTGCTGGACTCTCTGTCGTCCCCGTCTATTCGGCGAATAAAACAATACTGGCGCTGGCGGGCGCTTCGAGCGTATTGCTTCGTCTGCTGCCTGAAAACACAATCGTTTCGGTCTTTGACCTGTCGGGAAAAATGCTGATGAAGCGCTGTCAGGTTAATCAGGCGTTCCTTGCCAAAATGAAGCGCCGTACGCAGGGGGTTTCCCTGATTGAAATCGAACAGCCGCTGACGAAATAAGTTCCTTATGGTTTAATCCCCGTATAGGGTATTCCCTTCCGCGGCTCGGCCATCCAATCCGCAACCGTGTCTCTCCAGGCGGCATAATGCGCGGTTTTTTTGTGCGCCGCCGCTGAGAGAGGCGAATTGTACGCCTCATAGAGCATGAAAGCCGTGGGGTCGTCAGCGCTTTGCAGAACGTCGAACCGCATATTGCCGGGTTCGCAAATTGAATGCTCGTGGTTCATGACGCAAGCCCTGATAAAGTCATTGATATGCGCCTGTTTTACTTTTACCATGACCGTTGTCGCCACCATTAACTGCCTCCTTGCTACTATAAAAAAATGTACGATGGATCTCTATTGCCGGTTAGGCAGCCACAGATTGAGGCCGAGCGCAAAGCCGTACGAACGCCCGAGCGAAACATCGCCGGCCTTCCATCCCGCACTTTTGCCGGATACTGACGCGGACAGCAGCAGGTTCCTCGTAAGGGGGGCTTTCAATTCTGCGGAAACGAAGCCTCCGGCTTTTGCAGAACGGTCGTCGAACATCTGGCTCCGTGGCTGCAGCCACGCTTCGGCCAGACCGGACCAATAGAGTTTGGTGCCTGCTGCGGTAAAAGGAAAGTCATCGACTTCAACGGACACCCCCGGATAGTAGCTATTCCTGCTGAAATATGAATGAAGCGTGAAGGCGAAACCCGAACGTTCAGTCCGTGCCAGGACATCGCAGTCAATGGTAAATCCAAACGGCGTCAGTTCATGTACCAGTCCGGCGTTCCAGAAAAATGGAGTATGGGTGAGCGGGTTTGTTCCGCTGAAACGGTTTTTTAGAAAGAGCTGTGGATTTATCAGGTTAAGCCAGGCAAGTATTCCCTGCAGCTGCAGATAATTTTTCTCATTATCTGTCAACTTTGACCGTTTGATATACCGGTCAATGCCGACACCTGACGGATGAATGCCACGCATTCCGTATGGCTCATGCGGCCGGAACAGGTCATAGACCCATGCGGTAAAGTCCATTCCAACGATGTCACGTTTGCTGATGTCCGCCCCTTCCGCCTTCTGTATTTCATTTATCAATTGGTCAGCATACGGCAGGGAACAGAGAAACACATAGGAAGCAGGGGAGAATGTGTTGATGAAAAGGGTTATCCAGTCGAGGGAACACTCCTGACGGTTGAAGAACAGCTCCTTACGGAGCGACCGCACAAGCTCCAGCTGGCCTTCGATGCCGGCTGCCGATAACCTGACCATGTCGGCCGGATGGTCGTATTTCAAGGCGGACAGCGATTCATCGGCAACGTGCGAAACAGGCACAACGCTGCTCAGGATCCTGAAATCATAGACACCGTCGTGACTGTTGATCCCGTAGTTTTTAAGTACGGCGCAGTGCCATTCTTCATGCAGCCAGGAGTAGCCGCCCGGAAGCGAGATAAGCGCGATTTCCGAAAGCGCAAAACCAAACGACCGGACGAGCCGCGCGGAAGCACGGTCGCCTGACGCCGAGCCGTACCGTGCAAAAACCCAGTGAATTCCCTGTGCTATATTTTTTGTCATTGCCAGCGACTGCGTCATGGAGGGAAACGCATATCCGCCGAGTCCGCTATAGGGCGAATCGTAAAGGGGCAGGTCGTATTCAACGCGCGTAATGGTTGTCAGTTCAGGGGCGAGGGGTGACTCATCGGGAAGCGACCCGCTTCCCGATGAGTCGGACGTCTGGGCCTGCGCATGCAGGTGCAGGTTCAGAAAAACGTATAAAAGCGGGAAAAAAATATAATGCCACGGCAGTTGGCGCATTGTTTTCACGGTACCTCTATTTCAAAATCGAACACGAATATTGCGTTCTTCATCGAATAATTATATAATAGGCTTAGATATTTATTTCGCTGAAAGCAAAAAATACAATGAGCGGTACTGATAATCTATCCCACTATTTTTCCAAGCGTATAAATCTTCTCGTTATTGAAGATGAGGATATCCTGCGTTCGATGCTCGGGGAAACATTTTCCATACCCTGCATCAATGTCGAAAAAGCTTCGAATGTTCAAGAGGCGAGTCATGCGATTGCCCGGCCCAACACCATATGGCATTGCTGGATTGTGGATATGTGTATAGGCGGAAAACAGGATGCGGGAATGACGCTCATTGCAGAGAACAGCCGGTTCCCGTTCGCGATTGTCTATTCCGGGATACGGTCAATGGAAAGCGCGGCCCATGCGGTACAGAAAGGGGCTGCTGCAGTGATTGATAAAGGGGTTGATACCATAGACAGACTTATAAGAGAAGTATGCGATCTGGTGCCATTGGCTGTTCTCTGTAAAGGCATAATGCACAAGAATAAGGAAACATTGTTTCTTTTGAAAAATCATACAATTATAGAGCCTGGAGAATGGGCGGAAAAGGCAGGCATGACCCTCAGGCAGATGGAGAATATTTCCACAACCCATACGGGAATGTCGCCTTCGTTTGCAATTCCTTTTTATTACGGGCTGCGGTATCTGCTTTTATCGAGTTTCGGCGGCAGGGGTGAATTGATCGATAAGGAAGATCAAGCTTTTTGCCAGAGCTGCGTAGATCATCTGCAGAAAAACCTTTCTTTCTATCAAGGCCTTATTTTCCAGTAGCAGTAAAGTTAGCACTGTTTGCGCTTTTTTAGAAGGGGGCCGCCAGAGAGCGAGGCAATTTCTGGTGACTCCCGCAGCATTTGCATTTTTTTGCCGCACAACTCCTTGAAAAGAAACAAAAACCGCACCCACGAAATCGATTTCGTTGACAATGCCACATATAGGGGATACAATATAACTATAACAGTTCAGTGAAATCCTGATAAAATTCTGGCATCATGGGTCAAAACATTCTATGAGTATTGAGACCATGGGCAGATGGGGAAGAGCAGTGTCTATAAAGGCGACCGAAAGAACCGTGGACTGGCCGTCATGCGTGGCCACATCGCGTATTTTACAAACTGGGAAACCCTTCCACCATCATAACACCGTATCTGATCGGCGAAAAATGCAGGATTAAAATGGGGGTTGCGTATGAAAGCAGAAAGCTCAAAGAGGAGCGGGCAAAGGCCCAATCAACCGACAGCAGCTACTCCAACAATTTTTAGCGCAGGCATCATGGCGAAACGCCAGATTATAATGGCCGTTGACGATGAGGAGTCAAACCTCCGGGTCATTGAAACGCTGTTGACCCCCCTGGGGTATGAGATAGTGCAGACGCGCGACGGCCCGGAAGCTCTGGAAACGGCTATAAAAGTTTCGCCTGACCTGATACTGCTCGATGCCGTTATGCCGGAAATGAACGGATTTAAAACGGCGCGGCGCCTGAAAAGCAATAAAGAAACAGAAGATATCCCCATTGTCATGGTTTCCTCGCTGAAAGACACTGAGGACCGGATAAAGGCCATGGATGCAGGGGTCGATGATTTTTTAAACAAGCCCTTTGATGCGCCCGAGCTCTTGGTACGGGTGCGGTCTACATTAAAAGTAAAGGCCTATAACGACCATGTACGGAACTGCCGGAAAGAGCTTGAGCAGGAGGTCGCAGAAAGGACCAAACAGCTGAGAATTGCGCTCAAGGGAATACCGCAGGCTGCGCTTGAAACCATCTACCGCCTGACCCGCGCATCAGAATACCGGGACGAGGACACCGGCGCGCATATCCAGCGCATGAGCCACTATACCGCGGCCGTTGCCAAGAACCTTGGTTTTGACGAAACGAGCATTGAACGGATACTCTACGCCTCGCCCATGCATGATGTGGGCAAGATCGGGATCCCTGACGAGATACTTCTCAAGGCCGGGAAACTGACGGACCAGGAGTGGGAGATCATGAAGCGGCACACGGTCATAGGCTCCCGGATTCTTGAGGGTTCGCAGGCCGACTTCATAAAGCTGGCAGAGGAGATCGCGCTCACGCACCATGAAAAATGGGACGGTACAGGCTATCCAAATGGCTTGAAAGGAGAAGGAATCCCGGTGGAGGGGAACATTACGGCGATAGCCGATGTATTCGACGCGCTCACCTCCAAGCGGCCGTACAAGGAACCGTATTCAGTAGAAAAATCGTTTGACATTATAAGCGATTCGCGCGGCACGCATTTCGATCCCCGCATCGTGGACGCATTCTTTGACGTCAAGGAAGAGATTCTCGATATAAAAGAGAAATACAAAGACAACGGCGAAAGCATGCTGTACAAGAAATCAGGTGTCTTTAAAAAACCGGAGGAAATACTGAAAAACAGTTGAACGATAACGGTGTTGCGATTTACTTCCTTTGTTCCAGAATTCCGTAATACCTTGTTCTGGTTAAAAATACTTGCAAAATCACAGAAATTAGATTATATAGTATTTATAGCTATTTACAATTTAAGGCGATATTCCATGTCAATTTATACGATAAAAATGAATGATATTAAAAAGGGTCTTGAAACTATAATCATGGAAGACGCCGAGGAATATCACATTGGCCAGACGATCTCTATCTCTCCCCGGACACCGATCTGGGTTCTTGACCAGCATGGGAACAGCGTCACGATCTCGCCCGGCGCGTCGATAACAGGGACGGTGATTGATAAAAGATATTAAAAGAAAAGGTGAAGGGGTGATGAAGATTCAGACAGGACAGGGAAGTCGGCCTGCGTAAGTCTGGAAGGGAGTATTAACAGGGATCATCATTGGGT
>CAISVC010000445.1 GCA_903888815.1 uncultured Fibrobacterota bacterium | reverse complement strand
GGCCCGGGAACTGACGCGCCGGAAAGGGGCGCTTGATTCCGCCTCATTGCCGGGAAAACTTGCCGACTGCTCGGACCGGGACCCCCGAAATTGCGAGATTTATCTCGTCGAAGGAGACTCGGCCGGAGGCTCGGCGAAGCAGGGACGGGACCGCCGCTTTCAGGCGATTCTGCCGCTCAAGGGAAAAATCCTGAACGTCGAAAAAGCGCGCATGGATAAGGTAATTTCCCATGAAGAAATACAAATTATAGTACAGGCGCTCGGTACCGGGTTCGGAGAAAACGAAACGGGTGAGGAGGACGAAGGGTTCTCTCTTGCCAAGCTTCGGTATCATAAAGTCATCATTATGACCGATGCTGACGTTGACGGGTCGCACATACGAACGCTTCTCCTTACATTTCTTTTCAGACACATGCCGGGGCTTATCGAAAAAGGTCACGTATTTATTGCCCAGCCGCCGCTTTACAAAGTAAAGGCTGGCAAAGAAGATCGGTATGCCTTCAGCGATGAAGAGAAGGAACGAATCCTTGAAGAATGGAAAGACAAGAAAAACACATCTGTTCAGCGTTATAAGGGGCTCGGAGAGATGAATCCGGAGCAACTTGCAGAGACTACCATGAATCCAGAAACGAGAATTCTTCTTCAGGTAAAACTCGAGGATTTTATCGAAGCAGACCGAATATTCACCATGCTCATGGGGGAAGAGGTTGAGCCTCGGCGAAGATTTATTGAAGAGAATGCCACAAAAGTTAAAAATCTGGATATATGAAGAAAAATCGAAAGGGAAATTTGCCTTCAGGAAAAGAAAGAAAAGCAACAATACTTCTCACCAATGATGACGGAATCAACGCGCAGGGTATATGGGATTTATATGGAGTGATTTCAAAGATTGCGTCAGCAGTAGTGGTTGCACCCGACCGGGAGCGAAGCGGAATAGGTCATGCGTTCACCTTCAATACACCGCTCCATTATGAAAAACAGAGTTTTAAAAACGGGGAGGAAAGTTTCATTGTAAGCGGAACGCCTGTTGATTGCGTAAAATTCGCCATAAGCTATTTATTACCGGAACGTCCGAGCATTGTGGTGGCGGGACTTAATATGGGTGAAAATTCCGGTCTTTCGGCTTTCTATTCCGGCACCGTTGCGGCAGCGCGTGAAGGAGCATTTTGGGATATTCCGAGCATTGCGTTTTCCCTGTGCGAGGGGGGTAAACGCTATGCGAAAAAGTATGTCACCTATGCGTCTAAAATACTGTCATGGATTATTTCGCACGAACAGTATAAAAAAAATCATAGAGTGTATTACAATGTAAATTTTCCTGCATGCGCTCCGGAAAAAAGCATGGGGATAAAGATCACGTCACAGAGTATGGCCTTTTTCGATGACCGCTATGAAACGATAGATGTGGAAGCGCACCATACAAAAAAAGGGTATCTAATTTATGGGGATAAAAAAGATATTGAAAAATCTAATTCATATGATTCGCGGGCGTTAATGAATAACTACATTACCATAACCCCGCTCACCTTCGATGCAACCTCACTCCGGGATTGCCGGGAGTTGCGGGACAAGGATATAAAGTGGTTGACAAAGAGGTAATGCGATGGATATAAAAGGAAAGGTGCTGCCGGTATTTATTGAAGACGAGATGCAGAAATCGTACCTTGATTACGCCATGAGCATGATTACATCGCGGGCGCTTCCCGATGTGCGGGACGGCCTTAAACCGGTACACCGACGCGTGCTGTTCAGCATGTCGGAGCTCAACCTTGAACACAGCAAACCACCGAAAAAGTGTGCACGCGTAGTAGGTGATGTTATCGGCAAATACCACCCGCACGGCGACATGGCAGTGTATGATTCGCTTGTCCGCATGGCGCAGGATTTTTCTATGCGGTATATGATGGTGGAAGGGCAGGGAAATTTCGGTTCTATCGACGGCGATCCGCCGGCAGCAATGCGCTATACGGAATGCCGTATGACTAATATGGCAGAGGAAATGCTCGCAGACCTTGATAAAGAAACGGTTGATTTTCTTCCCAACTATGACGATTCCCTGAAAGAACCTTCGGTTCTTCCTTCAAAAATTCCCTTTTTGCTTGTGAATGGAAGCACCGGTATTGCGGTAGGCATGGCAACCAATATGGCACCGCACAACCTCAGGGAGGTAGCTGATGCAATCATCGCTGTTATTGACAGACCAGATATCGGTATTGAAGAACTTTTCAGGATCATTCCCGGACCGGATTTTCCAACCGGCGGCGTCATCTACGGAAAGAGCGGGATCTGGGAAGCATATAACACGGGAAGGGGTAAGGTCATACTACGTGCAAAAGCTGAAATACAGAAGGAGGGAGACCGGGAAGAAATCATTGTCACTGAAATTCCCTACATGATTAATAAGGCGACGCTTCTTGAAAAAATAGCTGAACTCGTACGGGAAAAGGTTATCGAGGGGATTTCGTTCATCCGCGACGAATCTGACCGCAGCGGGCTGCGTATTGTAATTGGGATCAAAAAGGACGATTTCGGAGAGATTGCGCTGAATAAGCTGTACAATTTCACCATGATGCAGTCGACGTTCGGTATTATCAATCTTGCCCTCGTCAATCTTCAGCCCCGGCTGTTGAATATTAAAGAGCTTGTGGAGCACTTTATCAATCACCGGCATGAGGTAGTTGTGCGCCGTACCACCCACGAGCTGAAAAAAGCGCAAGAACGGGCGCATATTCTTGAAGGGCTTCGCATTGCGATTGATCATATTGACGAAATTGTCGCGCTGATAAAAAAATCGCCGTCGCCGAACGAAGCGCAGACCAGGCTCATGGAACAATTCGGACTGAGCGAGATTCAGGCAAAAGCGATTCTTGATATGAAGCTGCAGCGGCTTACCGGACTGGAGCGGGATAAAATCGAGACGGAATATCGGGAGCTTAAAAAGCTTATTGCAGAACTTGCAGCGATTCTTGATAGTAAAGAACGACAGATGCAAATAATCAAACAGGAAACCATAGAAACAAAAGAACGCTTCGGCGACAAGCGACGCACCGAAATTATTGAAACATCCGTTGATGTCGAAATAGAAGACATGATTGCCGACGAAGACATGGTCATTACCATGACGCACACAGGATATATAAAAAGGACATCGGTAGCTACCTACCACGCCCAGGGAAGGGGCGGCAAGGGAGTAATAGGCATGGAATCAAAGGAGGATGATTTTATCAGTACGCTTTTTATCGCTTCGAACCATTCCTATATTCTCTTTTTTACCAATACCGGCCGGTGCTACTGGTTGAAGGTGTACAAAATTCCGGAAGCCGGGCGTCACTCCAGAGGCAAGCCGATTGTCAATCTGATTGAGCTGAAAGAAGGAGAGCAGATCGCAGCGTTTGTGCCGGTACGAGAGTTCGATAGCAAGCATTATATTGTTGCGGTAACCCAGAAAGGCATTATTAACAAACAGCCTTTATCGGCCTATGCCAACGTTCGGCGCGACGGCATTAACGCGATCAATTTGGACACGGGCGACTGCGTCATCGAATGCAAACTTACCAACGGCGACAACGACATCATTCTCGGTACCCGCAACGGCCAGGCGGTCAGGTTCCACGAGAGCGCGGCGCGGGAACTCGGCAGACATACGCGCGGGGTGCGCGGCATAACACTGAGAAACGATGACCTGGTTGTCGGTATGATTATTGTGAATGAAAAAGACGATGTGCTGACCGTGACGGAAAAGGGATTCGGCAAAAGGACGGAAGTTACCGACTACCGTAAAACCAACCGGGGCGGAAGCGGTATTATCAACATCAAAGGAACTGAAAAAAACGGTCCGGTCGTAGCACTCAAGGGCGTTTATAGGGACGGCGATGTGATGCTTGTTACCCGCAATGGTATTATCATTAGGAGCAACGTTAACAAGATTTCCGTTATCGG
>CAISVC010000444.1 GCA_903888815.1 uncultured Fibrobacterota bacterium | reverse complement strand
TTCAACCTGATCGACACTCCCGGCCACGTGGACTTTTCCTACGAAGTGTCGCGCTCGCTTGCCGCGTGCGAAGGCGCGATCCTCGTGGTGGACGCCAGCCAGGGCATCGAAGCGCAGACACTGACCAACATCTATCTCGCACTCGGTAACGACCTTTCAATTATCCCTGTCGTCAATAAAGTTGACCTGCCTTCGGCCCGGCCCGACGAGGTGAAACGGCAGGTCGCGGAACTCCTGGGCATTGATCAGGCCGCCATCATCGCGTGCAGCGCGAAAAGCGGCCTCGGCGTGCCGCCGATCCTCGAACGGGTGATAACCGATGTGCCGCAGGCAAAGGGCGATCCGACCCGTCCCCTCAAGGCGCTCGTGTTCGACTCGAAATACGACGACTTCAGGGGCGCGGTTGCGTATGTCCGCGTTGTGGACGGGACGCTCCGGAAGGGCGATGTTATCAAATTCATGTCAACCGACCGCGACTATGAGGTCGACGAAGTCGGCTTCTTCAGGATGGGCCGCGTACCGCTCGATTCGCTTGCCGCGGGCGAGGTGGGCTATATGATCGCCAACATCCGCACCCTTTCCGACATCAAAATCGGCGACACCCTGACGACACGGCTTAACGGAGCGTCGGAACCGGTCCCCGGCTACCGCGAGATCAAGCCCATGGTGTTCAGCGGCATCTACCCTATTGACAAAGCTGACTACGAAAACCTCCGCAGCGCGCTTGAAAAACTGCGGCTCAACGATTCATCGATCAGCTACGAACCCGAGACCTCGTCCGCGCTCGGGTTCGGGTTCCGCGCCGGATACCTGGGGCTCCTCCACATGGAGATCGTGCAGGAGCGGCTTTTCCGCGAATTCAACGTGAACATCATCACCACGGTGCCGAACGTCAAGTACAAGGTCACTCTTAAAAGCGGCGACGAACGGTATATCGAAAGCCCGGCAAAAATGCCTCCCCAGCAGGAACTCGATTTCATCTGTGAACCCATGGTCAAGATTCAGATCATCTCGCCGACCGAATACGTTGGCGCGATCATGAAGCTGTGCGAGGAGAAACGGGCCAAAATGATGCCAATGGAGTACCTCGAACCCACGCGCGTCTGCATGCATTACCGCATGCCGCTTGCCGAAATGATCATCGACTTTTTCGACAAGCTTAAAGGGTGCTCGCGCGGGTACGCCTCCATGGACTATGAATTCGACGGCTACGAACGCGACAACCTGATAAAGCTCGACATTCTCATCAACGGCACGCCGGTCGACGCTTTTTCAAGCATCATCCACCGCGACAACGCGTACACGCACGGCCAGGCCATCACCTCCAAGCTGAAAGAACTCATTCCGCGGCAGATGTTTGAGGTCGCGGTGCAGGCGGCGATCGGAAACAAGGTCATCGCGCGCACCACCGTGAAGCCCTTCCGCAAGGACGTAACGTCCAAGTGCTACGGCGGCGATATTACCCGCAAGCGCAAGCTCTTGGAAAAACAGAAGGAAGGGAAAAGGCGCATGAAGCAGATCGGCAACGTTGAGATCCCGCAGGAGGCGTTTTTAGCGGTGCTGAAAAGGGAGTGATTGAGAGCGGTTGGGGATCCTTCTTTCTCCAGGATTTTTTCCCATAAGTTAATGCCCTATGAACAGAACAATCTTCATATCGACATTTAATCGTCGTCCAACCATTATCACCTATTGGTCTTGACAATGAAAAGAATTGCTGGTTATTTATCCGTCATTCTAATAATAAGCGTTTCGTTCCTGTTTTCACCTAAGCCTTTAAATGATAACGAAATACGTGGGAAGTATATTAATCTTGGCGGATACGCGGGATTTATAGATAATGTTGATGCGAGAATGTTTGTAACGCGGGCCATGCATCCTTTAAAACTCATGGAGCAAAACGAATATCGTCAATCGCGGCCATTTTATATTTTAATGGGGAGTGCAATAGGATATTCCCTCTATTACCTGTCATATCCTCTTCATAAATATGTCAAGCCCTATGCAAATAAATTTTCATGTAAGGAACATCCGGAGGATACG
>CAISVC010000443.1 GCA_903888815.1 uncultured Fibrobacterota bacterium | reverse complement strand
TCACGCAGGTGGCGGGCCGGGCGGGCAGGAGCGACAGCGCCGGCGAGGTGGTGGTGCAGACCTATTATCCGCAGGACCCGGCCATACAGGCCGCGAGCCGTCACGATTACGGGGCGTTTTACGGGGCCGAACTGCCGTACCGCCGCGAGCTCAGCTATCCGCCGTTCGCCAGGCTCGCCCGCATCGTGCTTGCAGGGCCGCACGACCGGATTGTCAGACCGGAAATCGAAAAAATCTCCCGCGCGGTCAGGGGCCTGTCTTCCGCGGTCATTGTTCTGGGGCCGTCGCCCGCGGTGATCGAAAAAATCAGGAACGAATTCCGCTACTCCCTGCTCCTCAAGTGCGCTTCGCCCGGAACGCTCGCCCGCGCGCTCGCTCACGTCCGCACGCTCGAAAAGAACCTGCCTGAAAAAATGAAACTTGTTATCGACGTCGATCCGGTGTATATGCTATAAAAAAAATTCGAAGCTCCAAATCCGAAACTCGAAACAAAAATACAGGATTGAAAAATATTATTAATTTCGGATTTCGAATTTCGGGCTTCGGATTTTTGACTTCGGATTTCGAATTTGTGATTTCGGATTTTATGCAGTATTATTAATTATATTCTCATTCCCCATCATGCATTAAATCTTTCCTGAATTGTTAAGCATATCATGGCTATTCTTGACCAATTCGACCGGATGTTCGCAATGAGGCTGGAGCAGTGGCCGTTTCTGCGGCGGAGCTGCGGGGAGTTTTTCACCGGGCAGGAAACCGACCTGCTCAGGCAGGCGGAACAGGCGTTCAGGCCGGACAGCAGGACCGTGGTGCTGCTGGCCTTCGAGAACAGTTACGCCTCGCTCGGCGGCCTTACGCCGGTGATGAAATACCTGCCCCAGCAGCTGGCAACAATGGGCGAACGGGTCATGTTCCTGAGCCCTTTCCATGCGCGCCATTCCGCCATGAAGGCCGAGCTCAGAGCAGGCCGTTTTGAACAATGTTTTGCAAAAAACCGCTTCCGTCTGGCCGGATACGAAGCCGACCTTGACTGCTACCGCGACAGGGCGGCTGAAATGCCGACCTATTATCTTGCACTGCCGGGCCGTTTCACCGCGGGTGAGAACCCGTACGGCTATGACGATCAGGAAGAATTGCTCCTTGATACGCTGGCGTTTTCCGCCGCCGTTCCATCGGCCCTCGCGCGGCTCGGGTTTACCGATAATATTCTTTTCCATGCGCACGAATGGGAAACAGCGCCCATCGCCGTCACCTCAAAACTTGCGGTCATCGCCGGATGCCTGCATCAGGCGAGGACCGTGCTCACCCTGCACAATTCTTTCGACTGCGGGCTTTCCGCAAAACACAAGCGCCGCTTTTTCGGCAGGGAGCTCAGGGGCGACACGGTCCTTCAGTGCGCGATCCCGTTTCTCAACGGCCCGCTCACCACCGTGAGCACGCCGTTCGCCCGCGAGCTGTGCAGCGATCCGCTGCAGCGGACGGTTTTCGCCGACCATCTGCAGACCGTGTTCTCAATGAATCCCCCGATCGGCATCGAAAACGGCATTTTCGGGAACACGTCGCTGCCCTTTACCACCGCGGGCCTGGGAGAGGCGCGGGAAGGAAAATTCGAAAAACTTTTAGCGCGCAAACAGACCTGGCGGGGAAGATTTTTCAAGGCGCTGCAGCGCGGCCGGGATTTCTGCAGCATCGGCAGGCTGAATATCGGCATTGACGACACGGACACGCCGGTGTTTTTCATGGCCGGCCGTCTTGATTTCATGCAGAAAGGCTTTGACGTCGTTTTCCGCGCATTCGAGCGTCTCAGGCGCGGACAGGCGAAGCTCGTTTTCTGCCCGAGCGGCACCTCGGGGTCGGGGAAGGACGACATGGAATTTTTCAGGAAGATAACCGCGCGGTGCGCCGGCGACATCGAGATCTGGCCCTTTAAAGTTCCCCGGGTGCTGTATGACCTGTTCCTGCGGGGATCGAGCTTCCTTCTCATGCCGTCGCTGTACGAGCCGTTCGGTTCGGCAAACGAGGGGCTGCTGTCCGGCACGCCGATCGTCGCGCGGGGCACCGGCGGCCTGTGGATCCAGGTGAATTCCGCGGTCCCGGTCAACGTGCCGTCGTTTTACGGAAGCCTGCGTCTTGACGGCAACCGGAAATCTCCCACCGGGATTCTTTTCCGTGAGGAGTATCCCGATGGACAGGCGGAAAAGGAGTGGCGCCGGCTGCTCTCGCTCCCGGCTGAGCGGCGGTTAACCGTGCCGCTGTTTGCTTCTCTCGTAAAAGCGGCAAACGGCGCGCTGAAAAATGCGGTCGCCCTCTATTCGCGGCCGGATGCATACGCGCGCCTTATCGTGAACGGGCTTGCCGAAGTAAAGGAGTTCTCATGGCAGAGAGCCGCCGAGAAATACCGGCAGGTGTATGACGTTACGACCACGAGAGGAATGTGAATTGATAGTTTGACAGGACACCGTTTACCGTGCTATACTATAGGGTGCGGTGTGCTGCGGGTAACGCGGCTGCCGGAGGAAAGGAAAGTCTATGGATGATTTGATGGCTCTCGGGGTCGGAATCCTTGTCGGCGGCGTCATCGTGCTTGTCATATGGGGTCTCGTCGGTTTCATGCGCCGTCAGGCCTCCCGCCGGCGGAACGAGAAGCGCGAACGTATCATCACCGCAGTTGAGGAAAAGTGGACCGATGCGGACAGCATCGTCGCCGCGTACCGGGCCGGCCGGATCGCGGCCGATGTATTCCGGAGTTCGTTGGCGGAAAAAATCGAAGCCATCAACCGCGTTTACAAGCCCAGCCTGCATCAGCTTGATATCTTTTTTGTAAAATATACGGAAAAACTCATTGAAGGCTACGGCCGCATGATCGAGGCTGCGGCCGCCGGCGCTGCGCGGCAGGGGGATGTTCCAGCGCCTGCCCTTTCGTCTTCCGAAGCGCCGTCGGAACTTGACGAGCAGTCTGCGGCCGGGGAAGAGGCCACCGTTATTTCCGGGGAAGAAGAGGCGGAGGCAGAGGCTCCGTTCTCTCCGGCCGGCGAAGACGAGGTCATTGCGGCCATGGCCGGGGAGGAAGATGAACTCCCGATTGAGACGTTCCTCGAGATGGAGACAGGCACCGGCAGCCTCGGCGAGGCGATAGCCACGGCCCCCGCGCCGGAACTCGAGAAGAAAGAGGAGGAAACGGACGTGCCTCCTCCGGAAAAGCCGAAAGAGGAGGCAGTTGAAGAGGAGGAGGCGCCCCAGGCGGTTGAAGAGGAGGCAGCGCCCCAGGCGGTTGAAGAGGAGGAAGCGCCCCAGGCGGTTGAAGAGGAGGAAGCGCCCCAGGCGGTTGAAGAGGAGGAAGCGCCCCAGGCGGTTGA
>CAISVC010000442.1 GCA_903888815.1 uncultured Fibrobacterota bacterium | reverse complement strand
GAGCAGACTTACGAAACTGGTCCCATCAGGAATTGGAGTATCATTCCACTCAGCGCCGACACTACCCGTGGTGCCCATGTCTGATCCATTCCAGTCAATACGAATGGAGCTCAACATGCAGCACTCATCATTTGGATGGGTGATGGCTTCGAGTCCGTCGAATTGACCGCAAGTTGATTTCTGACCAGGAACCAACAGGCCGAGTAGGTCCTGAATAATAACCTCGGTGGCACGCACCATATCATATTCGAGATCGTCGGTGATCGTCACGCCATCGATACGATAACGCGGGCTGGTTTCGCAGTAGTTCAAACCGGTCTTGGTCACATCACGTACCGGCCCCATTCGGCGGAGGCGGGCAAAGCCCTCGATGACCAGTTCGCAGAACGCAGTCTCGATCTTGTTTGGATCGGCGCAAGGATCGCACAACCAACCAGCGGTTGCAGCACCCTTACCATCGTTTGCGGCGCGGGTGAAGAGCAGATACTCCCGTACCAAACGATAAATGTCGGTACCCTGCCAGCCTAACCAGTCCATAAAAGGCGAGGTCCCGGCCACGGTCAGCGACATTAAGTCGTTGTTACCGCAGCAATCGAATAGCCCCGCGTGCGTATGAGAATACAGAGGTTCTGCATTATACGGACTGGCGCCGGGCATGGTCAAACGTGCAATTTTATTCATCTTGATCTCCTTTCACTTTTTGATGCTTGCCAGGGTTGCCTGCGCAACATCTTCAGTGGACAATTTTTCTGGCTGTTCCGCCTGGCGAGTGGTAGGACGGTACCCCACCTTCAATTGATTACGCGGTAGATCGGCGACTGCCTGCTTAACCGTCTCTTCAAGCGGGGTTTCCAATTTGACGATCCGTTCGGCAAGTTCCGCGATGGTTTTGGTCAGGATGGCGATCCGCTCTTCTTGAAGAATACTCAATTCCTCAAGTTGTTTGCTGAACACGGCGCCCATTTTCTCGGCGACGCTCTGGGACAATTTCTCCATTCCTTCATTGTCCAAGATGAGTTCAGTCTCTTCCGGAGGCTCGACAACCGGAACGGCCTCCGTGCTCGGGAC
The DNA here is from genome assembly GCA_903888815.1 of uncultured Fibrobacterota bacterium. Lineage (GTDB taxonomy): Bacteria > Fibrobacterota > Chitinivibrionia > Chitinivibrionales > Chitinispirillaceae > BOG-1184. The sequence goes on along the minus strand of CAISVC010000442.1, from coordinate 1,976 downwards.
AGTCTCCGGAGCAGGAACGGTTGCGGGCGCGGGAATTTCTGCGGATTTTTCCTCAGCCTCACGCCGGATCAGATCCTTCGCCTCAATCTCGGTATTAATACCGTCCACCTTTTCCTCGAGGTCGTCCACAATCGCAATCGCCTCTGGATCATCACCAGCGACTTTCTTCAAGGCTTCTAACGTCTTTTTATTCATACGGTTCACTCCTTCCTCTTGAACATAAATGCCTGTGAACAGGCAGGAAGCATCGGCCTCCGCCAGAATGCTTAATTCATGGTTAATACCATCGGTATAAGCCGGGATGGTGATCCCATCCGCGACAATAACCCTTTCAACCGCCTCGGGCATATAATAATACCCGATGCTGATTCCCCAATATCCCGGTTCTTTTTCAATCGCGCGCCGCGTGGCCTGAGACAAAGCGTCATCTGCAAATATTCCGGACACCAGATATTCATATCCTTCCGCGGCCACGAAATCCGCCTGCCCCAAAGTGATCTGTTCCCCAACATGATAAAACGAGAGGAACGGATAAGGAACCTCCCCGCTTTCGATGCGGGTGACAAAATTCTGGAACAATTCTCGGGTATCCATTTCCCCGGAGCGGTTTAATACCGCGGTGGCAGCCGGGAACGCGAACCAACGATACTTACCATCTGCCTGGCGATGGACGCTCAATCCCTGAATAACTGGTTTGTAATCCACCTCGACCTGTATCAGGTCGCCCAATGTCACTCCACCTGCGGCAATGGATAATCCGGCTTTGTAAAGAAGGCCGTTGATTCCGATGACGGCATACATCTCAGTACCATTCATGTAGACATCGATCAGCGCCCGCCAGACCCCATCGGCCTGCATCTGTTCGTCAAGTTTGGCGTATACCATACTATAAATACTGGGCATGGAAATGGCCCGTTCGGTATATCCGAATACATCTTCCGCGGCTTTTTGGACCGCGCTTTCAATTCGACCGGCCAACTTCCCAAATGGACTTTTCATTTGTTTTCCTTTCTTATACGCCAATACAAGCGCGATGGACGATTTCTTATCTTTTTCCTCGATGACCTTTGTGACATATCTGAACTTGGTATCATCAGGATCGTACTGTCTCCAGCGAAACATATTATCTGTTTCATCCAATCCGTCCGTGAAATAATCGTGATCCTTCACCCATTTTTTACTGGATGCCTTAGTCCAGCCCGCGTTTTTATAAAACAAAACGGATTGCGTGTGATTTTCACTTGGGGCGGGTCTATCCACATTCGGCATATCATCACCTAATAAAAAAGCCGCCCGGAATGGACGGCTCGACATGGCCTATACTTACCATATATTTTACCACATTTTCAACGATCTTATTACCTTATTTGTCGGGTTTCATAAATATTACATCCTCGATCTTTAATGGTTTCTGTAATGCTTCGACGAATTTGTCAAGAGGAACTTCTATGAATTGAGTGCCCCGGCTGCGGCTGCGCATTTTATCTCCATCCTTGAATTGTAGAATGATTTGGCAATCTCTTAGAATACGTTTGAACAGGATCGCCCCATCTACGCGGACGAGCGCGGTATCTATGTCGATCTTTACAGTTTCGGCGCGGGGATCAGATTTTACGATCATTCCTGATTGCCCGCCCAGATATTACCATCTGCATCCTGGAGTCTATGAAAACATTGCCAGCCGCCGCATTCATAATTCTCATTTCCGGGACACGGAATCAGGTCATGGGAAATCCACCACTTCGCCCGGTGCTTTTGCCCCTTGTATTTTTGACAGGTAGAGCAACTTTTTACGCCGTCTTGTCCTTCCAGGCTGAGCATGATATTCTTTTTCCCGCGCAGTTTTCCCTGTCCATGGACCGCGTCTAATGTTCTCGCATATCCAGCGGCGCGGTCGTCGGCAATGCCCACCATATCCTTATCCGTGACCGGTTCTTCGATGCTGGCGCCGTCAATGATCTCTTTTAGCGAATAAT
>CAISVC010000441.1 GCA_903888815.1 uncultured Fibrobacterota bacterium | reverse complement strand
ACCGGCGGCGGGCCGTGCAGGCTTGGCCAGTACGGCAAAGCGCTTTCCCACACAATCGAAAAGAACCATATCGAAAACGCTGCGGTGCTGAGTCTGACCGACGAAAACGGCTACGCCGGGCTCGGCGCCCGGACTCTCCTGAAATCATGGCAGGCGCTCGTGGTGTCCGACGTGCTGGGCGATATCCGGAGTATGCTTTCGGTGGCGGCCCATGATAAAGATGAGGCATTAGCCGTCTTTGAAAAAGAATGGGAAACACTTCTCAACTATTTTGAAGGCCGCCTCTCAGCCCAGCTTTCGACGTTTCTTACGACTATGGCAAAACGTTTGTCCGCCGTTGCGCTCAAGCGGAAGATCGCAGAGGTGCCGGTGATTTCGCTCGTCGGCGAGATCTTTGTCAGGCGCGACGAGTTCTCCCGGAAAAACATTGTCGACTATCTGGAGAACCGCGGGTTCATGGTGCGCGTCGCGCCGGTGACAGAGTTCATGTCCTATAGCAACTATGTGATGAACAGCGGCATCGGGGATCGCGAATTTACCAGAAAGGAGCGGGTGCGGATGCGCCTCACCGGGCATATCCAGGAGTGGTGGGAGTGGCGGATCAAATCGATTCTCAGCCGCAGCGGTCTTTACAAGTATGAAATGATCGAAGTGGAGAAAACGATTGACAGCGTCCGGCATCTGCTTAATGTTAATTTTCGCGGTGAAGCGATCCTGACCGTGGGGCTTGCCCTGCGCGAAATACTCCACGATTCGTGCGGCGTCATCTCCATAGGCCCGTTCGGCTGCATGCCGTCGCGCGTTGCCGAAGCCATCCTGAACAGGGAGATGGACGTCGAAGGTAAAAAGCGCATTCCGGGCTGGGAAAAGAGGGCTGCTCAATTCGCCGACATCGGCGATTTTCCGTTTCTCTCCATCGAGACCGACGGCATGCCGTTCCCCCAGATCATCGAAGCCAACCTTGAAGCCTTCGTCCTGCAGGCGAGACGTGTGCATGAGAAACTCGCCGGCCTCAGAGCGTTGCACGATGCCCGCTTTTATTTCCGTCATCTGCCGATTGTCAGACTTTACGAAATCGTGACAAGAAGCGCGCGTCAGGCGCTCGCGGGCAAGCTGTCACTTTTCGGTTGACGGTAAAAAGACGGGGGTAGAGAATGATAACGTCCGATTTCGATGCTTTTATCGATGAATTTATCCTTTCGCAGGAGTTTTTATTCCTTTCTTCTGATGTAAAGGAGCACGCCGCCGGGCTGCTTGGTTCCTTTGCGGCCGCATGCCGCCGGCGCGGATTTGCGCCGGATACGTTTTCGATTGCCGCACTCGAAGAAGTGCTCATGAACCATCTGGCGCGGCTCGACACGCCTCTTGCCGTGCGGCGCATGGTGCCGAAGCTACTGAGCAGCTTTTTCGATTATCTGACGCAGTCGGGCAGGTTTCCGCCGGCAGGCGCATGGACGGAGTGGGTCACCGCTCTCGATGAAAGGTATCAGGAAAAATTCCGCGATGACGGTTCGGTAAAAGGAGAAACGTTCAGAAAACGCTATACCGATGTCAATCGCAACGATCCCTGTCCCTGCGGCAGCGGGAAGAAGTTCAAGAAATGCTGTATGAATATCATTTCTTAGGCGGCATGACGGATGGTATTTTTCCATAGGACGGGCTCATCCGGAACACGTTTATTCGGATACTAAACTCCATCAGAAAGGAACATCCGTATGAAAACGGGATCTCTTCGTTGTATCCGTTGTTCAATCGTGGCGTCGATGGCCCTCTTTGCCGTAAGCGTCGCCGGTCCCCAAACCAAAACCGCTCCTGCAGCTCCCGTTCCCGCCGCCCAGGAGGCCCCGAAGGCAAAACCGGCCGACAGCACCCAATATGTTTTTAATATTGACAAATATAAACGATACAAGTTTCCTACGCATATAAACGACATGGTTATTCCGAGAGAGAAATCAACCTTCTCCGAGGTCTTCGTCGTCGTGCTCGAACCCGGACAGGCTCCACCCTGGCATAAACACGACGATACGGAGCAGATTTTTCACCTCATTGAAGGCGAGGGGGTTTTGACTATCGGCGATAACAAACAGCAGTTCACTGTCAAACCGGGAAATATCGTCAGGGTGCCGGCAGCTACGTGGCATTCTATAAAAGCCGGGGGCACCAAAACACTGCGCTACCTTTGCATCGACTGCTTCGGCGCCCGGCCCGGTGCCGAACCGACCTGGGACGACCATGTTAAAACGATGTGCAAAACCAACGGCTGGGAATATAACAAAGTCGTTGAACTTAAATATTAATTCATTAGGACGCGGGTTGTTTTTAGATTGCATTGTATTGTATAGTATACTGTAGCTGATAGGGAGTTTGATTTTTCTGGAGCGGGCGGCACCAGACGAAGCCGCGTTTTTCCCATCAAAAAGTTTTAAAGCATAAAGGGAGGGTGGTTATGAGATGCATTAAGATCGGTGCGGTTTCATGTGCGGCGCTGCTCGCGTATACGATGGCATTCGGCCAGAGCGGCGATTTTACGAACCATGGAAGAGTCGTTACGACCGGCGGCCAGGGTATCGCAATGGCCACCGTCACCTATATGAATGTCGCCAAGCGTCTGTCATGGGATTTTTCCCTTACGGACGGCTCTTTTGGAGTCGGAGTTTCCGCAATTCAACCGGCAACGCCGCAGGCAACCATCGCGCTTGCAGCGAAAGGCCCGGTGACCGTTGATATTTTCGACGTCACGGGAAAGATGGTCGGTACGGCTTTCGGCGCGGATATTGACAAAGGAAAGTATTCCCTTGAGCCCGTCTGTGCGAGCCTTTCAAAAGCGATGTATGTTCTTAAAATCAAGGTCGGTGACAAGGTAAGCTATCAGAAGATGTTCAATACGGGCGTCAACAGCGGCTCGGTCGCCTATACCCTGTCATCGGCGAACACGCCGCTTGTCATGGCCAGGAAACTCGCGAAACTCGCGATTATCGACTCGGTCAGGGTCGGAAAAACAGGGTATACCGCGGTCGTCGTACCTATCTCTACATACACCGACAATGTCGGAAACGTGACCCTGGTGCCGGTTAACATCGACTCCATAGTCAATGTCTATTTCGGCAGGATGACGCAGCTTCAGAAATGCGGCCAGATTTGCATGCCGCAGTTTCCAGCCGCGAATGTTCTGGCGACCAACTTCTGCGGCAACGCCTTTGGCGGCGGCGGCTGTTTTTCAGGTTCAGGGTATGCTGCGGGCGCCACCGCCACAGCGAACCTGTTTGACGGTTACCAGAACGCCATGATAAACACTACATTAAAAATCCCGGTCCTGGCGGTTTACGATGCCGTACATGGCGCCAGCGCTGTTCCCGGTGCAACCATTTTCCCTCATAACATGGGCATGGGCGCGATCCAGGACACGCTGCTCATACAGAAAGGCTTCCGCGTAGGTGCTTTGGAAGTGCGCGGTTCCGGAGCAAACTGGGGCTTTGGACCCTGCATTGCCGTGATCCGGGACGATCGCTGGGGACGCGCATACGAAGGTTTCTGCGAGACGCCTGAGCGCACCCAGATTATGGCACGGCACGCTGTTCTCGGCCTCCAGCTCACTGATTTGTCCTGCCCCATGACCTATGCCGCATGCTGCAAACATTTTGCCGGTGACGGCAACACGACGAACGGCGGAAACCCCGGCCAGACTGTTGGACCTGATGCCACGGCAAGGGCAATCAATCTGCCCGGATATTCTTCCGCGGTTGCCGCGGGCGTGGCGACCATCATGCCCTCAATGTCAAGCTGGTGCGACGGTACTGCGATGCACAGGAACAAGCCCCTCCTCACGGATTGGCTCAAAACCGGGCTGCAGGGCGGTCCTGGTTTCAATGGTTTTGTCGTGGGTGACTGGGAAGCGGGCTGGCCTCTCCCTGCCTCCATGGATGCAGGTCTCGACGTACCCATGGCGCCCGGCTGCGGTGTAACCATAATATCTACTAATGCACCTGATAATTTTAATGCCATGTATCCAACGCATACGGCGCGGCTCGATGATGCAGTCAAGCGTGTGCTTCGCGTAAAATGCTGGATGAACCTGTTCAGCCCGGGCCAGTATTTGACGGACCGGAGACTGACCGCGCTTGTCGGCTGCGCGGCGCACCGGGATGTCGCCCGCGCGTGTGTGAGGGCGTCTCTTGTTCTTCTCAAGAACAACTCGGTTGGCGGCGTACCTGTTCTACCGATGCCCAAAGCGGCAAATGTAGCAATATGGGGCACCGGCGGTGACAATATCGGTATCCAGTGCGGCGGCTGGACAGTGAGCTGGCAGGGTTCTGTGGGCACCCCGACATCGGGCGGCACCACGATCAGGCAGGGTATCCAGGCACTCTGTACCGGCACGGTGACGTATACTGCGAGCCCGGGCGCCGTTGGAACGTCAGACTATATCCTTGCAGTCCTCAGCGAAGATCCCTATGCGGAAACGAGTTTCCCTGATATCGCCATAACCGGCAACAACGCGAGCGGCACGAACGCCAACGTCATTACGCAGATCGCGGCCGCGCACACCGGTGGGAAAAAGGTCATCGGCCTTCTTATGGCCGGAAGGCCGCTTGACATATCAGGAGTCCTTCCCAATTGCGACGCGTTTATCTGGGCAAGTCTGCCCGGCACGGAGGGAAGGGGCGTCGGTGAAATGTTGTACTCTGACCAGGGGTATAAGTTTACCGGCAAGCTGCAGATTACATGGCCTACAAACTCGGCCCAGGAGCCCATCAACGCGGGTGACGGCAAAACGGGCCTGTTTGCTTATGGTTTCGGCCTCACTGACTGATCGATTCAATTGAGAGCGTTGCCCGAATCCTTATTTCACCACGCGCACCTGCCGCACAACCTGCGCTCCATGTGACGTCAGGCGCATGAGGTATGCGCCTGGGGGCAGACCGCATGACTTGACAGATACGATATTGATCCCGGCCGATCCCGCATCGCCTGCAATCTCGCCGGCTTTATTTCCGGCCAGGGTGTAGATGGTCAGCCGGAATTCCCCTGCCCGGGGGAGCGTGATTTTCACGGCTGCACCTTCACATCCGGCGATATCCAGAGAACGCGGCATGCCGGCCTTCGCATCTGCATATTCGACCGCAGCGGTACCCGCATTGATATATACCAGTTCGATGCCTAAGCCGTTGATCGGATCGATGTTGCGGGAATATTGACGCAACGCATTGCTGTTCCAGTGTTCATGAGTGCCCCCGCTTGGAGTGGCAGTCGCTGCATTTTGCATATAAACATGCGCGCCTGCGTATCCGCTATTGGCATCAACCTCAGCGGCATAATGCTGATAGAAGAAATCGAACGAAACCGATTCCTCGGCAACGCCGTCAAGCGACATGAAAAAGCTTGACGCCGGTAAGCCATTGAACGGCGCTTCGGCCCAGTTGGGGTTCGGCGTGCCGTCGAGGTTCACGTTCGGATACATGGCGTCCATGCACCAGAGAACGACCTTGCCGCCGAAATTTGCGTTTGTCATAAAAGTAGCGAGCGAAACATTGCCGGGATGACCGCCGTTGTTCTGCCAGACGGGCGTAATTCCCGTGACGCCGAAGAAATTCTTCGAGCCGAAAGTGATGCCCTGGCCGACATGCCCCTTGAGCAGCGGCATATTGACAATGTAACGGGCGTGATAGAAACAGAGCGACTCCTGGTTCTTGACGCCGCCATCACCGCCCGGGAAAGCGCCGGTCTGAAACGCAGTACCGAGAGCGCGGCCGTTGTTGCCGAAATAGTCGACCACCTTCACATTCGGATACGGGGTGTGCACGGCGTTAAAGATATTGTCCGAAACAGCGCGGCTCGGGTCGCCGATATAGATTTCCGCCTGAGGCACGCCGGCGTTTACCAGGCTTCTGACCACTGCCACGCACGATTGCGGGTTGGCGTTGCTTCTATTTCCCACATCGGCGGCGGGGATACTGTCATTATTCTGGTTGATTTTAATGGCGATCGTGTCGCCGGCCTGATACCCCGTGCCTGCGCGGCCGTGAGCGTTGTTGAACCATCTGAAAATCCTGTCCCACGAGGTTGCGTCATCGGTGCCGCCGGATAAGCATTCGATGCCTGCAGTAAACGCCTTGTCATATTCTGCCTGGGGATTGACGTTGGACGCCCAATAATTGCCAGTGCCTCTCCACATCGCGGCATTCGGATTGTGCACCCACGCAACCCGGCCGGGGAAGATCCCTTGTGCAGTGCCGACAGGATTTGCCGCCGAAACAGGTTGAGCGTCATTCAAGATAAAAACAAACAAAGAAACAGCACTCACGAGTAAAAACAGCATGCCATATAACAGCTTTTTGTTTTTAAATAATGTGCGAGCTTTACGATAAGCAAATACTGATCCGGCAAGCGAGCCGACATATACCAGGAAACCGGTCATAATCGGGAATGCCGCCCGCTGACAGGGATATGCGGCGCGCGACGGTTTGGGCACGACGCGGACCAGGTACCATACCGTTGCTGCAATTCCGGAAAGCAGCAACGTCCATTTGGGCCAGGCTTTCGGATTAAGCCCGCGAATACGCCCGGTTTTCGGACAGCGGAGAAAGAGTTTGGAAAAAAGCATAAAAACTCCTTTTTTTAATGGTCTTCATGAGAGAATGTACAACCTATAGCAAAATAATGCAAAAGGGACATTCTGTCAAAAAAATGATTTATTTGCCATTAGCCACAGAAGCCTGCACTGCTTTTGCCTCGAAAAAATGCGTTTTTTACATTAAAATACGGCGAGCGTTTTTGAAAAGAAGATTGAAAATCCCCACCTGCCTAAAGGCAGGTTTGATTATAGTAGCCTTTTTATGTACCAAATTATTATAGCTTTTGATTGTACCAACAAACAGGAGTATATTACTCATACCAGATCCATCTCTTAACTTAAACAAAATTCTGTCCACAACCTTTTGAAGACGTACGATGAAATTTCTGCTCTATCTTCTGTATTTTCTTTTTTTCTCCACCGGCGCGAGCAGTCTGATACTTGAGATGGTATGGACAAAGATAGGCACGGTCATCCTTGGCAGTACGGTCTCTGCCGCAGCGCTGGTATTGAGCTGCTATATGTCCGGATTAGCTGCAGGAGCCTATTTTTTCGGCAAACAGGCGGATGT
>CAISVC010000440.1 GCA_903888815.1 uncultured Fibrobacterota bacterium | reverse complement strand
TTTTCGAGGTTCAGTTTGCCGTAGGTGGCGACAGGGCGGACCATGGTACGGTCGGCGGAATCTGCGGACGGCGCTGCAACCGGGGGGGGTTGCTTTGTTTTGGCCACCGGCGTTCCGCACGAATGACAGAACTCCGCATCGTCATCTACTTGAAGACCGCATTTCTTACAGAAGAGCATGGAACTGATCCTTTATCAAAACATTAAATTCGGCAGACTGCATTACCGTGAACAAACGCACCGGAAACCGTAGGCGTTACTGCAAGGCTTCGCACTCCCGCGGCGCGCGGAGCAGAGGACGGTGATAATATTTCCGGACATGCCCCCGCGCACCACACGTTCATGTCCCGTTGCAGGGCCGGCCGGAGTCTGTCCACTTGTACTGTAATACCTGCTCCCATACCAATCATTGCACCACTCCATCACGTTGCCGCACATGTCGTACAACCTGAATGCGTTCGGCTTTTTCTGACCCACCAGATGATTTTCGCCTCCGGAATTGTTATCGTACCACTCATACTGCCCTGCCGTCGCTGCTGACGTATCATCGCCCCAGTAGTACCATGTTGTCGTTCCGGCCCTGCACGCATACTCCCACTCAGCTTCGGTAGGTAAACGGTAGCCGTCTTTACTCAGGTTAGTTGTCAAATTTTCAAGACAGCGGCACCGGTTGCGGTTTTTTGATGTAGCCGTAAACGTATATACCGTATCTTTTCCATCTCTTTTACTGCGCGCATTGCAATACAATACAGCATCGTACCAACTTGCCTCTGCGGGGAGGTATTTCGCGATAGCGGAAAAGTTATCCGACGAATCCCCCACAAGCGCAAAATAATCGGCCTGCGTCACTTCGGTCGTGTCCATGTAGAATCCGCTTACCGATACCCGATGCATCGGTTTTTCATCGCCCATCATAAAGCTCCCGGCCGGGATCCACACCAGACCCATTATGCCCGCAGTTTTCTTCTTCTCTTCTTCCGTCTGTCTCTCCCAGGCATCTCTTTTCGCCGTTTCCGCAGCAGCTTCCTCAGCAGCGGCCTGCCTTTCTTGGGCGGCAACCTGCCTTTCTTTCGTAGCGGCCATGGCGTCACGATTCTTCTCGTGGATAATTTCTCTTGTTGCCATCACCAGCAGCGCGAGCGCCAATACGCCTAAAACCATTTCTATAATCGCTGCCGCTGAAATGCTTTTTTTCCTCCGCTTTACAAGGTCAATCACGCGGATTGTCCCTATTGCCGCCAGCGAAAGCAGCAATACCACCGCCCACCAATATACCCCCCCGGATGAAAACATTCCTATCCCCACCCGTGTAAGCGCCACTATGCCAAAAGCTATCCCTGCTTTGGCTGCCAATGGAATGCCCTTTTTCCTCCGGTTGACGAGGTTGATCACCCCTATTGCCACCAGCAGCGCGGCCAGCAATCCTATCCACATTTTAGTAAATGAATCAATAATGTATCGGACCACGGCCTCTTGTATTGCCACGGCCGGTCCATCGGCTTTCGCTGCCGGGGCCAGCCCATCGGAAAATGATCCGGCGCCACGAAAGCGCGGGCGTATCACATATTTTCCCCGTGTGTCAATATAGCCCCAGTTGCCCTTTATCTCCACAGCGGCCAGCCCCTGGCTGAAGCTCTTTGCCTCTTCGAATTCCCTGCCAAAGGCTTTCCTTCCCTGCATGTCTATGAAATAATATTTATAATTTTTCTCGATCAGGCATAAACTGTCCTTAAACCCGGCCCTATCCACTTCGTATTCGACAAACTGGAAGTCTATTACCACGTTTCCATTCGTATCCACAAACCCGTATAGACCGTTTTTCTTAACGCAGGCAAGACCATCGGAAAAATCACTGGCCTTATCATAAATTCCGGGAATGCACAGTTTCCCTTTTGTATTGATAAAACCCCAGCCGGCATCAAATTCGAACCCGCCTTCATCATCATTTTTACCTGTAGCAACGGCTGAAAAACCCTCTGAAAAAGGCCTGCGTTCGAAAAATCGACACTTGTAGTTATTTATTTTTCCAATCCATGCAGTAATTTTGCCTTCCTTATTGATTAACACATCATCTGCACAGATTACATATTCTCCATTTATGATCTGTTTAGTATTTCCTTCGACTACATAATGTATTTCTCCCGTATTCACCCCTCCCCACACCAAACCATTGCCAAACGCCATAAAGGCTACGGCTTCATGATTAAAAACTTTATTGCCATTTTTGTCCAGGAACCCATTTTCCCCCTTGTTACTATCATGATCATAACTTTCATACGAAATCAACCCTTCGGTGGCCGTCTCATAGAATCGAGTATTTTTATCATCGAAGAGCTTTTTCCCCGAACTGTTAAAAAGTATCCCTCTACTACTGCTATCTTCAGCTTTGATAAACCCTTCACCCAATGCTTCCGTACGGCGATATTCACAGGGGACTATAATTTCTCCTTTGGTATTAATAGCTCCCCATTTTCCATAACTTACGGAGTCGATTGTTCCGTTGCTGTTTTTATACACGGTTCGAATCTCCACGCCAGCAACGCCGCCCTTAAATCCGCGTGCCCCGTAATACTGCGGCTTTATTACAAAGTTGCCTTTTCTGTCAATAAAACCGACCTTGCCGTCGCTTCTCTCAAACATACCGGGGAATAACACGAATGGTGAAGCGGCAAGCAGTACAAATGCCGAAATTATAAGCAGCTTTTGTTTCGTTTTTGCTTGCACTTTCCACGGTGTACGTACCTTTTCCACCGGCGCTTCTGCCGGCTTTCCAAGCTCAAGGGACTTCCGCAAATCTCCCACGCTCCGGAACCGCGCAGACGGCTCTTTTTCCAGGCAGCGCAGCACAATCGCGTTCATGCCGGCAGACACATTAGTCAACGCATCAGGCTTCTCGTTCACTATCTGGTGCTCTATCGCGCCCTGCCAGAACGGCGGCCGGCCGCTGAGCAGCTCGTACAGCATGGCGCCACAGGAATAGATGTCGCTCTCCCTGCCGACACCCTGGCCCCGTATCTGTTCCGGCGACATATACACCAGCGTCCCGGTGGAGGGCCGGTTGGATATCCTGCTCATGCTGCTGCGCACCGTTTCGGCGATCCCGAAATCCATGATCTTGATGACGCCGTTCTTGT
>CAISVC010000439.1 GCA_903888815.1 uncultured Fibrobacterota bacterium | reverse complement strand
GGATATCCATCGCGCCGAAGGCAGGAGAGGTTGCGGGCGAAGGACCGGATTGGGCCGCGGAAACGGCCTTTGCAGAAGGGGGACACGATGAAACTCTGCATACCGTCTCTCGATCAGAATGGCCTTGAATCCGCCATGTGCGACCATTTCGGCAGCGCGCCGTATTTCACGCTGTATAATACCGAAAGCAAACAGATCACCACTGCCGCCAACGCAAATGACCACCATACGCATGGCAGCTGCATGCCGGTCGATGCATTAAAGGAACACGGGGCCGATGCCGTGCTGTGCAGAGGAATGGGCATGCGGGCGGTCAGCCTTCTTAGCGCCGGTGGAATACAGGCTTTTTTAGTGGATGCAGCCACGGTCGCCGAAGCGATAAAGAAGTTTGACGCTAAAGAGGTCAGAACGCTTGATGCGAACAACGCATGCCAGCGTCACGGATGCCATTAATGCCGCAGTAATTCTCAATATCTCCTAAAAAGGAAAAACAATGTCCGAAAAAAAACGTCACGCTTGCCCATGGTGGATAGGGTATTTCCTCGCCAGCCCTCTGCGGCGGTTGTACCAGAAGCCGGAAAAGATTGTAGGCCCGTACATCAGCGAGGGGATGCGGGTTATGGAAATCGGCCCAGGCATGGGATTTTTCACGCTTCCCATGGCGCATATGGTCGGCAAAAAAGGAAGAATCTATTGCGTCGACATTCAACAGAGGATGCTATACTCCCTCCGCCGGCGGGCGAAAAAAGCCGGATTGGCGGACAGGATCGAATGCCGTCTCTGCACGGACATTTCGTTCGGAACCAGCGACCTTGTTGGTACTATCGACCTAGCAGTCGCCATCGCGGTCGTCCATGAGGTCCCTGACATGCGCATGCTGTTCCGCGAAATACGCTCATGTCTGAATGAAAAGGGCAGGGCGCTCGTTGCCGAACCCGCGATATGGGTTACTGCTAATGAATTCATCGAAACGCTCTCCATCGCCGCAGAAGCGGGACTTACGCCCGCCGGTACACCGCAGATCAGGGGTTTTCGCAGCGCACTGTTTACGGTTCAACGCGAATAGCAAATACATATTCCCGAAGAAGTGTACGCGGTCTGGAAGGAATTCGGGGCGCTACGTGGTCTTGCGTGCCTGTTCAATGATCTCGATAAGTGAAAGTATTTTCGGTTTGGGCGGCTGGATCATGGCGTTCTGAATTTCTTCACTGTAGTTATCCGCGACAAAGGCCTGGATGTCAATCGCTTCCCACCAGCAGTCGAACATCCTGCTGCACGGAATTTCCTGGCCGGGCCGCCGGCAGTATGAAAAAGCCACTTCATGGCCCAGCATCGGGCATCGTCGTGAAAGGGTGTCGTGCTCGGTCAGCATGATTGAAAACGGCGGACGGAGTTCCTTTGCATAGAAACTTAACATAAATACTGGCGGGGTGACATTCAAGCATTCGCACTCTGTCGTTATCGCGCCAGAATGGATAGTCTAAAGCCGTCAGGTTAATTTTGGCTTCTCTGCAACCATTAAAAACAACGGAAATGAATGTTCCATTTTATCATGTGAAACTTTTTTAATTTCAAGAAGGGTTCTGAACCTGATATTAGTAAATCCCGATTGCTGGGTGATCTTTTTAAGGCTCTCTCTGTCAAATCCGTTATGCCCTTTGAAACCTTTTCCATGGAACAAACCATTATCGGAATCGAGATCTGCAACACATAGATACCCGGGCCTGTTCAGAAGCGCACACCAAACCGAAAGCATCCTGCTGATATCCCCGGTATGGTGCAGTACCATTGAACAGTAAATCACCGAGAATGACTTTGAAATACTTGCTGTTGATTCCAGCAAATCAATATTCAAAACATCCATATTATTCACTTTGTCGCGCTCAATTTTTTCCTTCAGGACTTCAAGCATACCTTGCGAATTATCAATCAGCGTGATGTTTGAAAACCTGTTTTTAAGCTGAAAACTCAACAAACCAGTACCGCACCCATATTCCATTGCGGTAAACGATGAATTAAAAGGTATTTCCTTGCCAATCGCATCCGCTATAATCTGTGTACGATGCGCCCGTTCGGGTTCGTCATCCCACGTTTTTGCTTTATCGTCAAATTCGTTTTTTTTGCCGGCCGTCATTTATGCTCCCAGGTTCACTGTAATGTTGGTCTGACGATCACTTCTACACAACGTGCGACGGAATTAGCAATAATACAACCGCCATGAGCACGATCGTGAAGCATTTTGAATTCCTCATCGGTAGGAATCCTTATTCCGCTGAAAACCACCTCCGGACGCAGCTCGACCTTTGTCATTGCCATTTTACCTTGTTGATTTTTGCCCAGTTCACCGACTGCTTTGTCAACGTATCTATCGACAATAAATCCTTTCTTGCAGGCGATAGCGAGAAAGGTAAGCATATGGCAGCTTGCGAGCGCCATGACAAATGCCTGTTCAGGATCAAGACAGTTCGGGTCCCCGTGGAACTCCGGCGCTGCTGAACCGCACACCTTTCCGTCGGTACCGAATGCAATAGAGTGGCTGCGGCTGTAGGTATCGTAGTTGAAATCCAGCGTATTTCTCAACCATTCAAGGGCGATGGTATGTTTCGGCATAGCGATCTCCTCTTCAATTCTTATTTTTACCGCGGTTATCTCTTTTTTCTGCGACTTATTGACTTTCCGTCATTTTTCACATAACCCAAAAAACTCGATCCAGTTTATACATTCCTGTGAGACGAGAATACTGTTTCTAATGACGGTTACTTGAACAAATGCCCGCCGGAAGTAACCGTTATATAAACGCCGACGCATGTTACAAAAATACCGAACATGAATTTGACGGTATTTTGAGGGAGTTTATTCGCGAATATTGAACTGAGCCACGCCGAGAGGAAAAGACAAACAGCAATAATAATAGCTGCCTTTATATCAACATGGCCTTTCCGATAATATTCAATGGCTGCCATCAACCCCACCGGCGGAAGTAAAATTGCCAGACTTGTTCCGGTGGCGGTCAATTGAGAAAAACCAGCGAAATACACAAGCGCGGGAATAATGATAAGTCCGCCCCCAATACCGAACAGACCTGCGATCAATCCGGCAACAATACCGATGAGGCATAAAACAACGGTAGCATTCATCATGACCTCTCCTGTTTAATTAAAGTAATTACCTTAGCGCGACAACCCTCGCGAAAATGGCAAATTGATTTTTTTAAATTATAAAATGCCGCAGCTCTGAACCGAGGATGATATTATTAGATGCACTATTTGTCAATATTTACTGTTTTTCAAATACAAAATAATTTTGATAAGGTAGTAATGTTGAATTTTCCTTAATCAGTTTAAAACCCGCGTTACACACTAAAGACAACATTTCTTTACCGGATATTTTTATTTTTTCCGGCGGGCCTTTCGGAAGGTTTCCTTCTTTAAACTCAATAAGCACGAGCTCGGCGCCTTTATCCATTTCCGAGCTTAATTTCGCCAGCCATTCGGCGCGCTTCTTGCCAATATGATGCAGCACATCGCAAATAAAAACCATGTCCACGTTTTCAGGTATTTTCGGGTCATCATATGAAGCCAGTATAACTTCAATATTCTTAATATCGGAAGATATGGTTTTATGATGGATATAGCGTACCATTTCCGGGTCCGGATCAATCGCGATTACTTTTCCCTTGGGCAATGCCTTTGAAAAACGAAAGGTAAAATAACCTGACCCCGCGCCCAGGTCAGCTAAAGTTTCCGAACCTTTCAGGTTTAACGATGATACTATCTCGTCTGGTTTTTGCCAAACAGCCCTGTCTTTTCTTTCTAAGAATTCAATATATTTTTTTGAGTCCTCGAAGGGTTTCATATTGTGTACGTCAATCCCCTGTTTCCTAAGCGGGCAATTTATAGGAACCTCTGTACTTCTTTTATTGTCGGAATTGCTGCAAAAAACAAATAAAAGTAATGGAAGATAAATAATATTTCTGATTTTCATGTATTCCTCCTTTAATATTAGGAAGGCGTTCTAAATCCCCAAATATATTCCAAAATTATGTTTGAGAATCAGATACAAGCCGATGATGATCAAGACAGCGGCAGTCACCCTGCGTACCCAGACTTCAATGACGGTCAATTTATTGAACGCCGCGCCCACCCAGTGCGCGGCGAAGGCAAGAAGCAAGGCGAAGCCGATGACCGGCAGTGCGGTGCCGATACCGTAGAGCGTTGAGAGAAGAACCGCATTGCCTTTGACCGCAAGTGGAATCAACCCTCCGAAAAACAGCCCGGCTGATACAGGGCAAAATGCAAGCGCGAACACCATTCCGAGAAGTCCGGCACCCCACACTCCCATTTTATCGACACGGTTCTGAAGGTTGTTACTCATTCCGCCGCCGAAACTGAATCTGAAAATGTCTAGTAAAAGAACGCCGACAACAACTAAAAGCGGCCCGATGGCGAGGTTCATGTACTTCTGCAGAAAATGGGACACGCCGGGAATCATCTGCATGCTTCGGGTAACGAGTAGCGCGACAGCAAGGTACGCCAGAGCGCGGCCAAGCGTATAAAGCAGCCCGGCAAGGAGTACCCATCGTGTTCTGGCGACCTTCCGGCCCACATACGATATCGCGGCGATGTTGGTCGCCAGCGGGCATGGACTGATCGAGGTGAGAATGCCGAGCCAGAGCGCGGCCCCTATGTCAAACCAGATTGTATTCATAAACATTTTCCCGCAAGGCACGCAGAAACTTCATTCCTGATATATTCCCGGAACTTACCTTCATTCTGAACAAGCTGCCATACCCGGTTAAGGTTTTTCCATGATGTTTCTTTGCCGTCATTTATCGTTAAAATAACGACTGATTGCGCATAAAGCTTATAATCGTCCATAAAATGCTCGTTTCCCTTCACATCATAATTAACGACCCGCCACTCCATCTTTCCATCTCTGATGGCATCGGCAAAACTGGCTTCAACTTCAGACTTTGTAAAGTTTTCAAGATCAATGCAGGCGGGGCAGCGGATATTTCCATGGAAATAGCATACGACTGTTTTTTTATTTTTACTCTCAGGAGCCTTGCCCGTGTCTGTTTTTGAAGGGACAGCTTGAGACACCGTGGTTACGGTTTCTTTAACTGCCGATTGTTTTTGAGATTTGGATTGTCCTGTCTGGCAGGAACTAAAACAAAAAAGAATGGATAATCCTAAAACCAGGTCATACGATATTCTTTTTAAAGAGTTCATTGAAAAACCCCGGTCTTTCCGGTCTTTAATGATGGATTCGTTTTAATTCGTCAGCAGACCCCATGAGACAAATATAAAACCACTCACAGGCATTTCCCGTCCAGACAAGCCTTGACTTCATTCTTTATGTACGCTCGATATTTATCCTCTTTATGGACCAGTTGCCATATCTGGTCGAGGTTTTTCCACGATGCTTCTTTTCCGTCTACTATGGTCGATACAATGACCGACTTCGTATACAGCTTATAATCGTCGCCAAAATGTTCATTCCCGGCCGTCTCAACATTGACGGTTTTCCATTCTAACTTTCCGCTCTTAATAGCGTCTGCAAAATCGGATTCTACCTCTGATTTCGCATAGTTTTCCAAGGCATAGCAGGTAGGACACCTCATATTCCCGTGGAAATAATAAACGATGACCTTTCTGCCTTTCGTGATCGGCGCTTTTCCTGTGTCAGCTTTCGCCGTATCGGTTTTTTCGGCAACAGTTGCCGTTTGTTGTGAGTCCGATTGTTTCTGCGACTTTGGTTGAGCAGCCTGACAGGCTATAAAAATAGAAACGATAAATATTCCTAAGAATAAGCTGTACAGAGATTTGTTCTGAGGTTTCATGGAACCATTCCTTTCTGTTTTTAGCAG
>CAISVC010000438.1 GCA_903888815.1 uncultured Fibrobacterota bacterium | reverse complement strand
TCTCTACATTATTATGGCAGGTCAATTATCAGGGAATCCTGATTGTTATATAATAATCTCCTTCATTGCTTACCCTTTCCAGCAGCACGTATTTTTCAAGCCAGATGAAGCTCGTCGCCAATAACCGCAAGGCCTTTCATGACTACGAAGTCCTCGAAAAAGTGGAGACCGGAATCGCCCTGACCGGATCCGAAGTCAAATCGATCCGCGCCGGCAAGATCAATATTACCGAGGCGTACGCCCAGTGCCGTGAAGACGGACTGTTCATCAATAATCTTCATATAAGTCCTTATGACCGGCAGGGGATGTATGCGCCTGATCCGTACCGGAAGCGGCGGCTGTTGCTTCACAAGAGGGAGATCATCCATCTGTCCGCCGAGGTCGAGCGTAAGCGGCTCACCCTGATTCCGCTCTCCATGTATTTCAAGAACCAGTGGGTGAAGATCGAACTCGGGCTCTGCCGCGGCAGGCGCAAATACGACAAGCGGGAAAAAATCGCGGCGCAGGAATCGAAACGCAGGCTTGCGCAGCTCACGAACCTGAAAAACCTCAGGAACCGGCCATGAACGGAACGAACCGCCGACCGCTGTTGTGGTGGGCCGTCTGGGCTTGCTGCTGCGGAACGGCCGCCGCCAATATTACCGTCCGAGAATTGCCGTCGGGCCGGACCGGTACCCTGCCCGCGGTCATGCGCGGCGGTGAGCTGCTGGTGGCACTACCGCCGCTTTTTGAACGGCTCGGGTTCAAGTGGCGGTGGGATGATCCGGCGCAGCAGCTTACCTGCGTCAGGAACGCACGGCAGTATGTTTTTACTCAGGATATTCAGTATTATTTCTGCGACAATGCGCTTTTTCCGCTTCCGGCGCCGGTTCTCCGGATCGGCGCGTCCCTCTATCTTCCCATGAAGGCGTTCCTTGCTATCTATAAGGGAGTGAACGGCCCCAAATTGCGGTGGGATGCGGCTTCAAAGGCGCTGACGATCAATAAATCATCCTATTCCGTCGCATCGGTCGCCTGCGAAAAGAAACAGAACGGCGTGCTCGTGACCGTTGAGCTCGCCGACTCGCTGCCATTCGATTACACCTACTATTATCCGAACGTCACACTTAATTTTTTCGGGGCCACTGTTGACACGGCGCAGGTCAGGAGCGGCCGGCGCATCGGTTTCGTCGATTCCCTGTTCGGCGTGCAGTTCAATGAATCGGCGCAGGTATCGCTTCTCGTGACCCGGGAAATCGAAGAACCGCAGATCGATTATCTGCAGGATCTCCGCACCGTGCTGGTATCATTGCGTCCCAAGCGATCCTCGGCGGAAGGGAAACGGGTATCCGGATCCTCAAACGACGTGGTCTCCGCCGGGATACGCACTATCGTCGTCGATCCGGGACACGGCGGCAAAGATCCGGGAGCGATCGGTCCTGACGGCACCTTTGAAAAGGACATTACGTTTACCATTGCGCTCCGGCTCCGCGATCTGCTCAGGAAAAAGAGCGGGATCAGGGTATTCCTCACCCGTGAAGCGGACGACTTCGTCACGCTGGCCGACCGGACGAAAATGGCGAACGAGCGGAATGCCGACCTTTTCGTTTCCATCCATGTGAATGCAATGCCGGGTTCGCAGAAAATTAAGGAGACAACGAAGGGGTATAAAGTTTATTTTCTTTCCCAGGCGAAAAACGAGGAAGATAAGCTCGTCGCCATGCGTGAAAATGCCGTGATCGAGCTTGAGGATAAACCGCAGCATTATAACGCGCTCAAGAACGTGCTTATCGATCTGGCCGGAAACGAATACTTGCGCGAGAGTCAGGATCTCAGTATTTTGCTTGACCAGCAGTTTGAGCTTTCGCTGCACAAAAAAATTCCCCGGCTGCAGCTCGGCATCGGGCAGGCAAATTTCTGGGTGCTGAACGGGGCCTATATGCCGTCGATTCTGATCGAAACCGGTTTTATCTCAAACCAATCCGACGAAAAAATTCTTATCGATAAGTCGTTTCAGAAGGACATGGCGAACGCGATTTTCGAGGCGGTAATGAACTTCAAGAAGAAATTTGAAACCGGGTTATGAGCGATACGCGGCCCATCGGCGTTTTTGATTCCGGCCTCGGCGGTCTTACCGTGGTGCGGGAACTTTTCCGGCTCATGGCCGGCGAGCGGATCGTCTATCTCGGCGACACCGCGCGGTGCCCGTACGGCGGACGTTCGGAAGAGACGATACGGACCTTCGGCATGCAGGACGCCCTGCTGCTCATGGAAATGGACATCAAACTGCTCGTGGTTGCGTGCAATACAGTATCGTCGGTGGCGCTGGATTATATTGAAAAGAGCGTTAAGGAAATTCCGGTTGTGGGTGTCGTGCTTCCGGGCGCGCGCGCGGCTGCGCTGCGGACCGCGGAGCGGAAAGTCGGGGTCATCGGCACCGCAGCGACGATCCGCGCCGGCGCCTATGTGCGGGCGATCCAGGCGCAGGACCCGGCGATCAAGGTGTACGGCAAAGCATGCCCGCTTTTCGTGCCGCTAGTGGAGGAGGGACTGCTCGATCACGAAATTACCCGGCTCACGGCACAGTACTATCTGGCGGAACTTCTTGATAGCGGGGTGGATTGCATCATCCTGGGCTGTACCCATTACCCGCTGCTCATGGAGACGATTCAGGAGCTTGTGGGAACGCGGACGCATCTCGTCGACAGCGCGCTCTGGACCGCCAAAGAGGTGAAGGATATTCTTGCCGCCCTCGGCGGACTGTCACCGGAAAAGGCAGGAGGTCTGGCGGCAAGCCGTTTCATGGTCACCGATTATGCGCCGCGTTTCAAGGAACTGGCAGCTTCATTTTTAGGCGGAACGCTTCCTTCCATTGAACTTGTCGGATTGGAGAAATTGACGAAGCTATGCGAAACCGCAGCGGCCGTATAATACGCCAGTGGGCTGACGCCGGGAACGTTCTCGGCGTGCTGTATCATCCGCCGGATGTCCCGCTGCTGTGAAAGATCAGGCACAGGGCATTGCAGGGCAACAGGCCGTTGGCGCAGAACCATACAAAAGAGATAACGAAAGCGAGGAGTCACATGTCAGGTCATTCGAAATGGGCGACCATCAAGAGGTCCAAAGGAAAGGCTGATGCGGCCCGGGGGAAGGTTTTCAACCGGCTGATCAGAGAAATAACGGTTGCGGCGCGCATGGGCGGCGGCGACATCAATTCCAATGCGCGTCTGCGGACGTCAGTTGCCAGCGCGAGAACCGCCAATATGCCGAGTAAGAACGTGGAAAACGCGATCATGAAAGGAACCGGCCAGCTCGAGGGCGTTTCGTATGAGGAAGTGTCCTTTGAAGGATACGGACCCGGCGGCGTTGCGCTCCTTATCGAGTGCATGACCGACAACCGCAACCGCACCGTGGCCGAAGTGCGGCATATGCTCACCAAACACGGCGGCAATCTGGGGCAGACCAATTCCGTAGCCTGGATGTTCAAGTCCAAAGGCGTCATCCGCGTTCCGAAAAGCGCCATGGCCGAGGATCCGCTCATGGAACTGGTGCTCGATGCGGGCGCGGAAGACATGGTGCTTGACGGCGAAGAGTATGAGATCACGACCGGGTTTGAGTCGTTTGAAAGCGTGCGTCATGCGCTTGAAAAAGCGAAGGTGACGCCTGCATCCGCGGAAATCTCCAAGATCGCTGAAAACCCGGTGACGGTCGAGGTCGAGAACGCATCAAAGGTCATAAAGCTGATGGAGGCACTTGACGAACTGGACGACACGCAGCATGTGTACAGTAACTTCGACATCAGCGACGAGACCATGGCGAAATTAGGAAAAGAATAAAGTATGATCATTCTCGGCATTGATCCGGGCACGGCAATAACGGGCTATGGAGTGATTGAATCCAGGAATAATTCCGTATCGTGGGTTGACTGCGGGGTCATTACGACGCAGGCCGGTGCGCCGCTCGCGGAACGGCTTCTGGATATTCATACGGAAATCGAAAAATGCCTTGCGCGGTATAAGCCGGCCCGGGCCGCGATCGAGCAGGCGTTTTATGCCAAGAACGTGCATACCACGCTGCTATTGGGCCATGCCCGCGGTGTCCTGATGCTTGCGGCGCAGAAGGCGGGTGCATGCATCGCCGAATATTCGCCGCGCGAGATAAAGAAGTCGATCACCGGCAACGGGAGTGCGGAAAAATCGCAGGTGGAGTATATGGTAAAAATGCTGCTGTCGCCGCCTTCCGGCTATGAACGCAGTGATGCGTACGATGCGCTGGCGGTCGCGCTGTGCGATTTTTACCATGCCGGTACGCGGTCTATTGTCTCGGAAGCGGCCGTACTTTCCGGCAGGAAAAGAACCTTTCTCAAGGTGCATGCATGATCGAGTATGTCCGCGGCATCCTGACCGAAAAAGAGATCGCCGGCGCAACGGTTGAAGCGCAGGGGGTCGGGTATGAAATCAATATCCCGCTTTCCACCTATGAAAGGCTGCCGGCGTTGGGCACGGAAGTCAAGCTCTATACGCATTATCATATCCGCGAAGACGCACACAAGCTTTACGGTTTCCTGACGAAAGCCGACCGCGAGCTGTTCCGGCAGCTTATCGGGGTCAGCTCCATAGGCCCGAAAACGGCGCTGGGGATACTTTCGAAAATTTCTTCGGAGGAACTGGTGAAGTGCGTGGCGCTCGGCGACCCTTCGCGGCTGACAAAAATCCCCGGTATCGGCGCCAAGATCGCCCAGCGGCTGATCATGGAGCTGCGCGGCAAACTCAAATTGACGGCCGCAGGCAAACAGACAGCCTCGGCAGACCGCTCACCGGCTCTACTGCGACAGACTGACGGCTCCCCGAACATCGGGCAGGAGGCTTTTGAGGCATTGCTGTCGCTCGGTTACAACGAAAAGCAGGTTGCGCATGCGATCGAGCGCGTGCGGCAGACCATGGGCGAAGGGAAGGACATTCCGGCTGAAGAGTGGATTAAAAAGGCGCTGCAGGTAATATAATAACATGACAGGAAGTCAGAATTCAGGAGTCAGAAGTCAGTAGCCAGAATTAAAACAAGTTTTGCTTTTCTCCTGACTTCCAGTTTTTGGATATTTACTATGGACGAATCAAACAGAATAGTCTCGGGCATCAAGCAGGAAGAGGATGGCGAAGAGGCGAAGTTTGACGTCACCCTGCGGCCGGAACGTTTTTCCGACTTTATAGGTCAGGAGGCGATTAAAGAAAACCTGGGCGTCTTTGTCGAGGCGGCCAAGCGCCGGGGCGAGGCGCTCGACCATATTCTGTTCTGCGGCCCGCCCGGACTCGGTAAAACAACGCTCTCCCGCATACTGGCCAACGAACTGGGCGTCGGCATTCTCACGACCTCGGGCCCGGTTCTTGAAAAGAAAGGCGATCTTGCCGGCAATCTCACCAACCTCGGCGAACGGGAGATTCTTTTCATCGACGAAATCCACCGCCTGAACCGGATTGTGGAGGAGTCGCTGTATCCGGCCATGGAGGATTTTGTCTTCGATATATCGATCGGCGAAGGTCCGGCCGCCCGTTCGATCAGGCTCAACCTGAAGCCGTTCACGCTTGTGGGCGCCACCACGCGCGCCGGCATGCTCACCTCGCCGCTCCTCGGACGGTTCGGCTATATCTGCCGCCTCAACTATTACACGGCCGGGGAACTGCAGACCATCGTCATGCGCTCCGCCAGGCTTCTGAAAATCCACTGCGATGAAAAGGCGGCAACCGAGCTCGGCAAGCGGGCGCGCGGCACCCCGCGGATCGCCAACCGCCTGCTGCGGCGGTGCCGCGATGTCGCCGAAGTAAAGGGCGACGGCCGCATTACCATGCCGATCGTGGACACGACGCTTGCCATGCTCGGCGTGGACCCGAACGGACTCGACGAAATGGACCGCAGCATCCTGCGCTCGATCATCGAGCACTACGGCGGCGGGCCCGTCGGGGTCAACACCATCGCCGTGGTGGTGGGAGAGGAGCCGGACACGATAGAAGAGGTGTACGAGCCGTTTCTCATCCAGGCCGGATTCCTCAAGCGCACGCCCCGCGGCCGCGAGGTGACCATGAAGACCTACCGGTATTTCGGGCTTAAGCCGCCAAAAACAGCCTCGCTGCAGCAGGATATTTTCGAAAAGAGCGGGAACGGGGAACAAACCTGATTGGCATTATTTAAAAGAGGGGCATCCACCAGCACCCTCTTCCGGCTTGCCCAAACTCGCCATCCTCCGCAAGCGGAGGATGACTTCGAACAGGGCTCCCGCCTCCAGAGGATGTTGGTGGATGCCCCGAAAAAAATACAAAGCGTAGAAGGGGTTGACCATGAACTGGGCTGACGCAGGACGATTTTTAATAATCGCGGGTGCCGTGATCGTGGTGGTGGGCATGCTGTTCATGGTCGCGGACAAGATTCCGATCGGCCGGCTGCCCGGCGATCTGCATTTCGGCAGCGGACGGTACAGGATCTATATCCCCGTAGCGACGTCGGTATTGCTGAGCATCGTTATAACGATCATACTGAATTTTTTCTCGAAACGGTGATGACCCCCTCCTTCTTCTTCGAAAAAACATTTGTGATCCATCATGAACCCTCCATCGTCATCCGGTATTGTCAAACGTATCTCCGCTGTGGTGGAAGGAAGAGTCCAGGGCGTGGGCTTCCGCTATTTCGCGCGTTCGAGGGCACAGCACTACGGCCTCACCGGCTGGGTGCGCAACCTCGCAGACGGCAATGTTGAGTTCGAAGCCCAGGGAGCCGGCGACAAGGTTAATGCGTTTTTAGCGGAAATCAGAAACGGCCCGGCGCTTTCGTATGTATCTGATGTAAAGACCCACGATTTGCCGGTGGAGGAGAGGGAAGAGGGGTTTGAGATTAAGTTTTAGCCGGTATATCCGGGGAAAAACCATGATAAAAATATTTAAAATCCTTGCCGTTATTTATTTCGCTTATTGCGCTGTTTCGGCTGAGACAATTTCCACCCGGCTCGTCCTCCATTTCTTCGGTTCAACGACCTGCGGCGAATGCGCGGAGATCAAGACCACCCTTCTTAAGCCGATTGCCGAAAAATATCCCGACAGGATCGAGCTCCGCATCCATGATGTCGAGACCGATTCCGGGTTCCAGCTTGCCGTTACAATGGAGGAGAAGTTCAAAGTAAAAAAGCCGGCACCGCAGG
>CAISVC010000437.1 GCA_903888815.1 uncultured Fibrobacterota bacterium | reverse complement strand
TCTCTTCTTGTTATTAATGGCAGAATACTGTTGCTAAATCGGTTTAGATGGTAATATAACGAATTTTAGCAATTCTGTCAACATGTTTTTTTCACCGACTGTTTCATGGGGTATCGATGCCTTTTTTTGTTAATTTTTAAATAGCGTATGTCCATGATTTTATTCACAAAATAACCGAGCTTGCCTCAATTGGAAATCGGCGGCATAGCGGATGAAATTTTTCCACAGGACGCGGTCACCTTACCGGATCTCAACATCGCGTCGACTTCTTGACGTGTCGGGATAGAAGCTTGCGCACCTAAGCGTGTTACCGAAATTGCGGCTGCGCAATTCGCAAAATTGATGGCCTCGTCCATGGGTTTACCATCAGCTAATGCCACCGCCAAAGCGCCATTGAACGTATCACCAGCGGCAGTCGCATCAACAGCCTCGACTTTGAAAGCAGGGAAATGGCGGTTGAATCGGTCATTGACCAACCAGGCGCCTTTCTCTCCCATTTTCAAGATTACCGTTTTTGGCCCTAATTCACGCAGCCGCTGAGCAATTTGAGGCGCTTCGGCGAGAGGCACATCGCCGGCACTTCGTCCAATTAACCGTAAAGCTTCGGTTTCATTAGGGGTGATAATATCGATGTTTTTCACGAGCCCGGAGCTTAAAGGGCGAACGGGTGCCGGATCCAGAATCGTCGTCATCCCGCGAGCGCGTCCTATGGAGGCAGCCGTTTCCACGGTTTCATCAGGCGATTCCAGTTGCATGAGCAGGTATCCGCCTTCAATAGAGCCGGTTGCCGCTTGCACGTCCTGAGGGGTCAATTGCCCGTTGGCGCCCGGAGCAATGACGATCTGGTTCTGCCCGCCCTTCTGTACGAATATCAAGGCCACGCCGGTCGCTGCATTTGACGTCTTCAAGACTTTGCTGGTATCAACTCCCGCGGATTGCAGGCTTTTCAGCAACTGTTCTCCGAAGACATCTTCTCCGACACGACCCACCATTTTTCCATTTCCGTTCAATCGGCCGACCGCGCATGCCTGGTTGGCGCCTTTTCCTCCCGGTATCATTTGAAATCTCTCTCCACACAACGTTTCGCCGGGCATGGGTAATTTTTCAACCTGCACAACAAAATCCATATTTAAACTGCCGATAACCACTATGGTCTCGCCTTTACCCGCACTATGATCGGCCCTGCAGACATGGTCATTGTTCACCGAACCGGAATTCAAAATGCGCATGTTTTTTTCCTATCCGTTATTATTGACTGTTCGCTTTTTTTTCAACAATCGGCTTAACCAGATTCCACGCATCCCCACTCTCCCCTGTCGCAGCTGGTCGAACAGCACCGCGGTGATGATGACCGAGCCGATGATGATCTGCTGTAGGTACGGAGAAACGTTCAAGAGCGTGAGGCCATTCTGGAGAACGCCCATGATAAGCGCGCCGATGAGGGTGCCGAAAACGTTGCCTTCGCCCCCCATGAGGCTTGTTCCGCCGATGATGGCCGCCGCGATCGCGTTTAATTCGTACCCATACCCTGCAATAGGCTGCGCCGCATTCAATCGACCGACAAGAAGGCAGGCGCCAAGCGCACATGTCAAGCCTGAAATAACATACGCCGCGATCTCCACCCGTGCAACGTTGATGCCCGAGAGACGCACCGCCTCCCGGTTTCCACCCACGGCGTAGATATATCTGCCGAATCGCGTTTGCGAAAGGACATAGGAGGCCATGGCCACCACGGCAAGCGCACAGATTGCGGGAACGGGAATCGGCCCGACATAACCGGTCCCTAAATAGGTGAAGCCCGCGGGGAACTGATGAATGGTCTGGCCCCTGGTGACGAGAAGTGCGCATCCCCGCGCCACGCTCATCATTCCAAGCGTGGTGATGAACGCGGGAACTTTGCATTTGGCAACCAAAAAGCCGTTCACCAGACCGCATGCAGCGCCCGTGCCGAGTCCTGCAGCAATTGAAAGGGCGATGCCCAGCCCGCTATGGAGACATGTTCCCAAAATGACCGCAACCAACGCTACCACCGAACCGACCGAAAGATCGATCCCGGCGGTAATGATGACAAACGTCATTCCCACCGCGATAATGGTATTGATCGATACCTGCAACAACACATTGAAAAGATTGGACGGGGACAGAAACACGGGCGTATTTACGGCGATGACGGCACAGATAACGATCAGGATTATACAGATACCGAACCGTTCAATTAGCTTTCGAACCAATCGATTTGCCTCCAAGCATGAGTGCCATGATTTTTTCCTGGTTTGCTTCATTTCGGAGAAGTTCGCCGGTCAGCCGTCCTTCGGCCATGACCAGGATGCGGTCGCTCATCCGCAGTATTTCGGGAAGATCAGAGGACACCATGATGATGCCGACGCCCTGAGCGGTAAGGGTACGCATCAGCTCGTAAATTTCGGATTTGGCGCCCACATCCACGCCGCGTGTCGGTTCATCGAAGATTAACAAACGGCACTTTGTGGCAAGCCACCGCGCGATAATCACCTTTTGCTGGTTGCCGCCCGACAGATAGAGAACGCGCTGTTCCGTCGACGGGGTGACGATGCGGAGTTTTTCTATATGTTCACGGACCGCCTGCATTTCCTTTTTCTGATCGACCCTTCCCCACCTGGTATGGTCTTTCAGATGAGGAAGCGTCATGTTGGCGCGTACCGACAGGTTCATCACGAGGCCCTGATCCTTTCGGTTTTCCGGCAGGAAACCGATGCCCTGCCGGACAGCATCGGCCGTCGATCTCATGGCCGTTTTTTTCCCATCTAAATAGATCTCGCCGGAATCGGCGCAATCGGCGCTGTAGATACAGCGCATGAGCTCGGTTCTTCCGGCGCCGACAAGCCCTGCAAAGCCCACGATCTCTCCGGCATGAACGATAAACGACAGCTTTTTTACTCTGGGTAACCGGCAAAGGTCTCTGACTTCAAGTCGTGTCTGAACGGGTCTGTAATCACCGGGGGAAGCGAAGGTATCGGTCAATTCGCGGCCGACCATAAGCTTTATGATGCCCGGAATATCGATTTCGCTCAAACGGGACGTCCCCACCGCTCTGCCGTCTCGAAGCACGGTGATCCGGTCCGCGATGTGCTCAAACTCCTCGAGGCGATGGGAGATGTAGATAATGGAAACCCCTTTTTTCTTCAGTTGGTGAATGATACGAAAAAGATCTTCGGTATTTTTTTGGGTAAGCGACCCGGTCGGTTCGTCGAGAATAAGTATGTCGCTTTCGAGCATGAGCGCCTTGGCGATCTCAACCATCTGCTGTTCCGCAATGGAAAGATCGGCGACCCGTGCGGCTGGTGAAATATCCATGCCCAGTTCCGAAAGCCTTTCCTGCGTTTTTGCAATCATCAATCTCCAATCCATCTGGCCGAGGATCGATGATGTTTTTTCGTTTCCAAGAAAAATATTTTCGGTGACCGTAAGGCCGGGAACCAGCATCAATTCCTGATAGATCTCGCTGATACCGAGTTCGCGGGCATGATGGACATCGCGTATTTCAGTGACTTTTCCGCGAATACGGATCTCTCCGCTGTCCTTGTGATAAGCGCCGGAAATAATTTTGACCAGCGTCGATTTCCCGGCCCCGTTTTC
>CAISVC010000436.1 GCA_903888815.1 uncultured Fibrobacterota bacterium | reverse complement strand
CCGGGAGTCTGCTTCCGCAGAAACGTAAAAATCCGAGGCTTTCCTGTATCGGCCTTTTACGCAGCCCCGGATGCGCGGCGATCTGCTGCATGACCGTGTTCCATCCGGCCCGTTCAATATAGCGACGCAGGAATTTCAACGAGAGCTTCTCGTGACCGTTTACAATCAGTATATCTGCCACAAGCGCAAGAATGTCGAACTCTCCCGGCCGGATTTTATACGCTTTTCGAAGATACTGCAGCGACTTGAGATAATGCTTTTTCTCGCGGTAATAGTCGGCCAGAAACCAGAAATCCTCGACACATGAAGGATTTTCCTGCGCAATGACCCTGGCAATAATCTCTTCCATTTTTTTATCATTGCCGACGCGCCAGAAATGATTGTAATAATCCCTGAGGATCTCGGCGTTGCTGCTATCGAGTGACAGCGCGTTTTCAAAAACCCTTTCCGCTTCCTCATTTCTCCCCATATCGGAAAGAGCAATTGCTTTTGCCCTGTAGCTTTCCGCATCGAGCGGGGCAATGTCAATCGCCTTTTGCGCCGCAGCAATTGCTTTGTCAGGATTGCCTGCATTCAGATGCACATAAGCAAGATCTATATGACCGATCGGTGAATTCGGATAAAGGCGGATTGACTCTGCCGCCGCTGCCTCCGCTTTTTCATCCTCATTATTCTGCGACAGGCAGAAGGTCAGCCGCGAAAGGTGCCGGATATTATTCGGGGACTCAGCAAGTGCCTTACGGTAAAGTTTTACGGCTTTTCCCGGCTTGCCGGTCGCGACATAAAGATCGGAAAGCATTTCACGCGCATCGTCATAACCGGGGTGGAGTTCCAGAGCGGTTATAAAGCATTCCTCGGCTTTATCATAGAAGCCGGCGCGGTCATACGCGATTCCTCCGTTTCGGAATGTCTCCGGGTTATCGTTTCCCTGCGCCCGGAGGCGTTCGAAGCAGGAGATCGCTTTTGACAGCTGATTTATTTCCGCATAGTACCAGATCTGTGCCGCGAGAACAAGCTCGCTGTCCGGGTGATGCTTTCCAGCCCTCAGAAGATAAGAACCGGCTTTCTGTATCCGGTTCATCATGGCATGCGCGTAAAACAGACCTACCAGACAGTCCACGTTTGTCGGATCGAGGCGCAGACCCTTGTGCAGGAAAGGAATGGCCTCCTCCGGCCGGTTCTGTTCGGCATAATAACGGGAATACAGGAAATACAGCTCCCATTCGCCAGGAAACGACTGCGCGCGCTGATCAAGCAGCGATTTCGCTTCATCGTAGAGTCCGAGATCAATGAGCTCCTGGGTTTTCTCTATGAAATCCGAAAAGTCAAGCCATTCTTCCATAATTGTGGTAAATAAGCATGCACCGGTTAGGTTATCAGGATACGTTTCAAATAATTTTTCCCTTTTCCTTTGCAATAATTTTCCCGTCGAGTACATATATTCTGTCAAGAGAATTGCTCAGTCTGCAGAGAATTTCGTAACCGATCGTATTGTCGAGAATCGCAAGATCGTCAGGCGAAATGCGCTCATTACCCTGGCAACCCATGGCGACGACCTCGTCGCCGACTTTGAGCACAGGATCGGGACCAGCGTCGATCATGATGCAGTCCATAGTGACGGTTCCGGCTATTGTATAGCGCCTGCCCTGCACCAGAACGTTGCCGCGGTTGCCTAAAGAGCGGGGAAGACCGTTTCCGTAGCCGAGAGCAACGGTTGCAATGCAGGTCTCGCGGTCGGTAACATAGCGGCCTCCGTAACTCACCGGCGTATGCCCGGGAACCTTCTTGATTTTCACGATACGGCCTTTAAGCGCGGCGACAGGCAGAAGTGCGAGCGGAAAATCCTGTTTCGGGTCGGGCTTGCACCCATAAAGCGCAATACCCGGGCGGGCAAGCGTGCACCCCGGGAGGTCAAACCGCATGATACCGGCGCTGTTTGCGTAGTGAATATGCCGCGGAACATGTCCGTTCTTTTTCAGAACTGCAAGCGCATTGCTGAACAGCCGGAGCTGTTCGCCAACTATCGGCGTACCCGGCTCGTCTGCATTGGCAAAATGAGTAAACACTCCGTCAAAATGAAGATCGGTGCTGCTGTTTAGCGCATCAGCCAGAATTTCAACTTCCGAAGGCAGAATACCCATGCGGTGCATGCGGGTATCGATGTTGCAGTGGAAATGCACCGGAACTCCCGCCGACTTCCAACAGCGGAGATCGCCAATATCATTGAGCGTGAAAACAATCTCATACGCATACCCTTTTTTCAGTTCGTTTCTTGTCGCACTGCCCAGAACAAGTATAGGGCTCCTGATGCCATGGTTGCGGAGGAAAAAAGCTTCGGCCGGCCGGTTCACCGCAAAAAAAGT
>CAISVC010000435.1 GCA_903888815.1 uncultured Fibrobacterota bacterium | reverse complement strand
GTCGTGCCGTTATCGGTGGAGAGAAAAATACCGCCACCATTTGTTCCGGTAAAGAGATTTTTGCCTCCTGTTTCATTTGGGCTTATAGCAAATGATTTAACATCAGTGTTTGTTAAACCTGTATTGACCGCAGTCCAACTTGAGCCGTTATTCGTAGAAAGAAAAACGCCGCCACCATAAGTCCCGGCAAAGATATTGCTGCCGCTCATTGCAAGTGCGAGAATTCGCCCACCCTCTGGCCCATTGGTCTGTACCCATTGAGCACTTGCCGTATGCGACAATAAAACCAGCAACCCTATACCAAGGATAATCTGTACCCGCAGGTTTTTCATGTGAACCTCACTACCCATTTGCGCACGCTTGAAAATCAATTGCACCTTTCCGATAGTCGCAGTTGCCTTGAAAGATCTTCCGCGGCAAAAGTTGAAATGGTGATAAGAATAATATATTTTTCAGCCTTTGCAAAGGGTGATTTTTCAAGTCGCTTCCAGATTTTTGTTTTTCAACCGGTCGAGGATAAAATCCCTGTACACGCGGAAATGTTCGGTCTCTTCAAACGTGATTTTATTTATAAGGGAGCGTTCAAAGGAGAGTATGGTTGCATTCGGACAGGAGAGCAGGATGGGGGAATGGGTGGCGATGATGAATTGCGCATGACCGTCACGTCCCATTTCCTCAAGGAATTTCAGGAACTCAAGCTGCCATTTCGGCGAAAGCGCGGTCTCGGGCTCATCCAGAAAATAGACGCCCTCGATCGTGTAGCGCGATTTGAAAAACGAAATGAACGACTCGCCGTGCGACTGCTCCAAAAGCGATTTCCCGCCGAAATAGTCGAGCAGCTTCGGGTCAGTAGAGGCCCACAGGTCGATCATTTTGGTCATGTGTTCGTAGGTCTCAGCGGAAAAAAACGCCCCTGGTTTCCGGCCTGCTGCCCAGCCGATATCGAGATACTCAAACAGCGACTCTTCGTAAGGATTATAATGGGCGCGCGACCAGCAGTCCTCGGACCAGATATGGATACCGCATTTTCTGCAAACGGCCTTAAGCAGGGTCGATTTGCCGCTGCCGTTTTCACCCGCAAAAAACGTTACGTTCGTTTTAAAGTCTATGCTTCGTGTGTTCTGAAAAGCAGGAAGATTAAAGGGATACACGGTGGTATCCGGAAACCGTTCAGGGTGCAGTGTAATAGTGGCGATATGCATGGCAGATAAAATACTTGCAACGTATGAAGATTATTTCAAAATTCCAGCCGCTTTATGCTTTGACGCGATCGTTTCCGCGAGCCGGGAAAGCGCCGCGAAATCACTGCCGCGCGGATAACCCTTGCACAGCACCGGTTCAATGACTTCCACTTTCAGGTTCGGAATGAACGATGCGATCTGTTCCACCGCTTTGCTCGCCCAGCCGAAGGAACCGATGACCGAGGCGAATTTGAGCTTGGGCCGGAGCGCATTGGCAAGGTGCGCGGCATAGGTGACCAGCGGATGCGGCCCCACGTGCACGGTGGGCGTGCCGATGACGATGGTCGCCGCATCGACAAGCGTAATGGCGAGCTTTCCGATGTCGGTGACGCTCAGGTCGAACTGATGGACGGTGATGTTTTTTCCGGCCAATTGCCGTACGAGATGTTCCACCATTTTCCGGGTGCTGCCGTGCATGGAAATATACGGCACCACCACCTCGTTTTTCGGAGCGTCCGAAATCCAGTTTTTATATGCGGCAATGATGAACTGCGGATCGCGGTGCACCGGGCCGTGGCTCGGCGCGATCACGCGCACCTCGCGTTTCTCTATTTTAGCGATATTGGCGCGCACCGCGGCGCGGAACGGCATCATGATCTCCGCATAGTAGCGTTTGGCGGCCTCGTAG
>CAISVC010000434.1 GCA_903888815.1 uncultured Fibrobacterota bacterium | reverse complement strand
GCAGAACGTGCGTTAAAAGCCGGCGCGCACGGCTACCTTATGAAACAGGAGTCGCCGGATAAAATCATACAGGCTATTCACCGGATTCTTCAAGGCGAAATTTATGTCAGCGATCCGGTTGCGAAACGAATGATGCGTCATTTAATTAATGCATCTAATGATAAGGTTATCTCCATCGACAGGTTGAGCGACAGGGAACTTGAAGTTTTTCAACTTATCGGCCAGGGATTAAAACCAAAACAAATTGCAGAAAAACTATTTCTAAGTGTTAAAACAATAGAGACTTATCAGTCGAACTTAAAGGAAAAGCTTATTCTAAATAGTGCATTTGAACTTGCACAATATGCCGTTCAATGGATGCAGCAGAAGGCCATAAACCGCTAATTTCCTATCAGGGAATTCCCCGATATAAAAATCAGGCTTGCCCCGATAGTTCAAAGTCGATGTTATTATTTATTTAAAGGACTCGTATCGATTCCCAGAATACGGTTAACAGCAAACATAAAACAAGGAGGAGGGTATGAGTGCATTTGCATTGCGTGGTCGCTGTTTTCAATTTCACCGTTTAATAGTTTTTTTTGCGTTATCATTTCTGGTGCTTCCGTTTCTTGCATCAGCGCAGGATCAGGCAAGAGAGAATTCAGCTCCGGCTCAAATAGATACTTCGAAGCCAGCCGCTCCGGCCCAGACGCCTGAACCTCAAAAATCCATCGAGAACCCGGTTCCCGCTCAAACAGAAACCCCGAAACCGGTCACCCCTCCCCCTGCACAAGCATCAGTGGAAAAGCAGGCTATAGCCGACACAACTGCTGTCGGCAGTATTTCAGAAATTGTTGTCACCGCCAGCCGCACCGGTTCAACGCTCCAAAAGGCCACCGGTGCTGCGACGGTCGTGACGAATAAAACCATCGAAACCATGCCGCGAGGCATCGCCGCCGACGAGGCATTAGGCCTGGTCCCGGGCGTTCGCATCGACAATCAGGCGGACGGAGAGCGACTTCACATGTCAATCCGCGGTCAGGGAATCCTGTCCGAACACGGACTCCGCGGCATTAAAGTCTTGCTCGACGGCATTTCGCTCAACGACCCTACGGGCTTTGTCTCGGATCTTTATGACATTGACTGGGAAACGGTTGATCGCATCGAGGTGCTGCGAGGGCCGGCGGCGGCGCTCTATGGCTGTGCATCGAATGCCGGTGTAATCAACATCATCACGCAAAAGGGCGGCGATAAACCCGTCGGGGGCATGGTCTATGAATCCAACGGTTCCAACGGGTTCTGGAAGACGCTTGGGCAGCTTAACGGATCGAAAGACAATTCCAGCTATCGGCTTTCATATTCTCATGCTCAGGGATACGGCTCCCGCATCCATCAGACATTCTGGGGCGATATCGCCTCTCTGAAAGAGGTCTGGACACCCTCCACAAAGGTGACGGTAACGCCGATAGTCAACTTCTCAAATTATTTCAACCAGAACGCCGAAGGGCTGAGCCTGGCGCAGCTCCACGACGCGCTCGGCCCCACGCAGCCTAATTCTGACGCTATTCCCTTTAACGAGTATATGAAAACCACAAAGTTGACGGGCGGCGTTGTCGTCAAAGCGGCCATCACCGATAACCAGAGTCTCGATGTTACGGGTTTTTTACGGGCCGCCAAATACAAGGAATCGAACAATCATTATGTCGACTATCGTTCAATACTGACACCGGGCGGATCACTCCAGTACAATTGGGACGCAAAGT
Organism: uncultured Fibrobacterota bacterium; assembly: GCA_903888815.1. Classification (GTDB taxonomy): domain Bacteria; phylum Fibrobacterota; class Chitinivibrionia; order Chitinivibrionales; family Chitinispirillaceae; genus BOG-1184. The sequence goes on along the minus strand of CAISVC010000434.1, from coordinate 3,292 downwards.
GTTCGGGTTTCACCAACCATCTGACGCTCGGCAGTGACCTGGAACGCCAGACGATCGATGACTCATGGTTACCACATTTGCATGATACGACCAGGACTGAAGGAAAGGGCGATTGGACCGAAGATGTCATTATACCCAACGATGCACCGGTACTTGCAGCTCAGACTATTACTCAGTCAGGCATCGGTGTCTTTCTTCAGGAACAGCTGGATATCGATAAACTGACTGTTATGGGAAACCTGCGTTACGATAAGATCAACAACAAACTTACCGATATAATGCGTCCTTCCGATTCGGTAACATTGCCCGGCACATTGTCAGGCGATGCGAATTTTAACAAGGTCACCGGAAGGGTCGGCACTTCGTATGGTATTATGGAAGCGTTGAATTTCTATGCAAGCTGGGGCCTTGGTTTCCTGCCGCCGTGTACCGAAGAGCTTGCCGTCAACCCGGCAAGCTTCGGCGGTTTTAACAAAAACCTCAAGGCAAGCCAGTCTATGGGCGAGGAACTAGGCGTCAGGGGATCCATCGGAAAGTCAGCGTATTATGAAATTACCGGCTTCCTGTTGAATACCGAGAACGACTTTGTCCGCTATCGTATAACAAGCAGGCCGCAGGAGACCTTTTATGCCAATGCCGGAGACAGCAGACGGTTGGGCGCTGAGACATTCGTCTCGTGGAGCCCAGTGAGTCCTCTCTGCATTCAAGTCGCTCATACCTATTCAAATTTTATCTACACCTCTACCGCTGCTTCTTCGGACAGTTTAGAAAACCTGTCGCTGCCGCATAAAGACCAATGGCTGCCCAACTCGCCACGGCACCTGCTCAATGCGCAGATCGATTACCGGTTCCTGGACAATTTCACCATTGAAGCCAACGCACAATACTCAAGCCTATGGTATATCTACACGGATTCGAAGAACTGGCAGATTTCTCAGGATGGGTATACGCTGTTCAATGCGCGGATCGGCTACGACTGGAAAATCGGCACACTCAGCGGCGATCTCAGCTTCAGCGTGAAAAATATCGCTGCCAAATTGTGGATCGCTTTCACCGAGCCTGATCTTGATAACGGCAATCCTAACAACAGCTATCAACCCGGGCCCGGCAGGGAGTTCTTCGGCGGGCTGAGGGTGAAGTTTTAATATTTCAAAACATTAGTCGGCAAATAATACGGGCCTTCCCTCCTTGACGAAAGGCCCTTTTTATTTCGAGTCATCTTCTGTATTGACGAAATAACTCAAGTGGTCTGTTGAGAGAACCTGTTCAATTTTTTTATAAATGCAAGAACGAGAATAGCTGAAAGGCAAAGCATTCCGGTAAGAATCATGAAATATTGGTGGTGCGGGAATTTGTCATACCAGATGCTTAAAAGCCCTGAGATGAATCCGCCGAACCCCGTCGCGAAAAACCATGCTCCCATCATTGCACCCTGCAGTTTAGGCGGCGCCACTTTGGAAACGAACGATAATCCCATCGGAGATATGAGTATTTCCGCCAAACTAACGATTATATAGGTTGAAATCAGCCACCACGTGGTCATATTATTCGCATTACTGTTGCCGCCGGCCAATGATGCAAAGATCATTACTACCATCGAGACCGCCATGATAATCATTCCATAAAATATCTTACCTGCCGTCGAAGGTTCTTTTCCGATTTTGTTTAACATTTTGTAGAAAGGCAGGATGGTCAGCGTAAGCCCGATTATGCATATGCAGTTAAAGAATGCATAAAATTGCGGCGGAAACGTCTTGACGGTTGAATTATCGGCAAAATAGGTCAGCGCGCTGCCGTTCTGATAATAGCAGATCCAGAAGATGATGGAGATTAAAAACAACGTTACCAGAGTCATCACCCTCTGGCTTACTTCGCTTCTTGACATGCTCGCAACCGCTGCCGAAGAAGCGATGTGATCCCTCTTTATGACGCTTATTGTATCAGCATGTCTGATAATCGACTGACCTGCCGAAAAAGTGATGATCGATATAGCCATACCGACCGCTGCTGCCCAGAACGACATATTGTAATTTTTAAACACGTAGCTGGTGACGATGGTGGCGAGCAATGCGCCGATATTGATGCCCATATAATAAATATTATATCCGGCGTCTTTAATGGATTCTTCCTCTTTTGTATATAAATTTCCAACTATAACTGAAATGTTCCCCTTGAAAAACCCTGTTCCCACTGCCACTAAAACAAGACCCAGCGTAAAAGGCCATTTAAGGATTGCCGACGAAATCGCAACCAAACAATATCCTGCGATCATCAATACGGCGCCCATCTTAATGGCTTTTATCTGGCCGATGAAGCGGTCCGCTATCCATCCGCCGAGAAAATTAAACGCAAACACCGCCCATAAAAAGCTCCCATAATACCAGCCTTTGAGCGTGGTCCAGTGGAATTCATGCCCCATATACAATGTCAGAAGAAACAGCAGCGAGTAGAAACCGAACCGCTCCCACAATTCGGTGGTGAAACAGACCCACAACCCTTTCGGGTGCCTGTTCGCCATAAAAATTTCCTCCAATGATAACGTTATTGTTGGCAAACAAATATAGCTGTCTATATTTCTGAGAGTCAAGAAGATAAACGGGTAGACATCTGAGGTTTTCTGGTATCCAGGAGTCACCGAAGATTGCCTCGCTCTCAGGGTACCCCCGTCCTACGGCCGCCCCCTATGCTCGCTCGACAACCTTCGGTGACCCCTTTATCCGTCCTTAAAAACATTGCTTTTATTATTTCCTTTCCTGCTCTCTTTTCTGTATCTTCGCCCACTCGTCCTTGAGTGTGACCGTGCGGTTGAAAACAAGCCGTTCAGGCTTTGAATCCAGGTCAACGCAGAAATACCCGAGCCGCTCGAACTGGCAGTGGAAACCGGGCTTGACATCTTTGAGATTCGGTTCAAGTTTGCACGGGAAAAGCGCTGCCAGGGAAGCGGGATTGAGGTTAAGCATGAAATTTCCGTCCGGCGCATCGTCCGGATTTTCTCTTGTAAATAGCCGGTCGTAAAGACGCACCTCGGCATCGATAGCATGTTGTGCCGAGACCCAGTGCATGGTCGCCTTTGGCGAACGGCCGTCGGGCGCGTCACCGCCGCGCGTCGCAGGGTCATAAGTGCAGTGCAGCTCAACGATCTCCCCTGATACGGGGTCTTTCACAACGTTTGTACAGGTTATGAAATAGGCATACCGCAACCGCACCTCTTTGCCCGGCGACAGCCGGAAATATTTTTTCGGCGGGTTTTCCATGAAATCGTCACGCTCAATATACAGTTCCTTGGAGAACG
>CAISVC010000433.1 GCA_903888815.1 uncultured Fibrobacterota bacterium | reverse complement strand
GCCGCAGAGAAAAGAGTAAAAAGCGCGGCGGTCACTTTTGAACCTCATACCAGGCTTGTTGCCCGGCATGAAAAAGACTATAACCTGCTTACGACGTTCGAGGAAAAGGCGAGGCTTATAGAACTCGCCGGTGTCGATTATCTGATGCAGGTGCCGTTTGATAACGCCATGAGCAGAAAAGAGCCGGAAAAGTTCATTGAAGAGATTCTGGTCCAGAAGCTGCATATGGCCGAGTGGGTCCTTGGTCATGGTCATGCAATCGGCAAAAACCGGGCCGGAAACGAGAAGTTTTTGCATACAATGGAGAGCAAATACCATTTTACAACACGTAGCATTGATCTGCTGGCGCATGAGGGAGACACCATATCTTCGACACAGATCCGGGAATATATTACGCATGGACGTATTGCCGAAGCGGTCATGAGGCTGGGCCATCCCTACCTGATTTCCGTTGAAAGGACGGCAGGGAAGAGGATCGGCACGAAGCTCGGATATCCGACCCTCAATTTTAAAAGTCCGCCTTCGAGAAAAGTGATTCCGGTCCCCGGTGTATACGCCGCCGAACTGGAGTTCCGGGGCAGACGCGAAGAGGGAGCGCTGTATTTCGGCGATTGTCCAACGCTGCATGAACACCGCGAAGTTCATTTCGAGTTTCACTCGTTCAATCGCGGAAAAGAGGAGATACCCGGGGGCGACCGCGCGCATCTGTGGCTCTTTTCGTTTGTAAGACCCGATGCTGTTTTCGCCGGAACCGATGAACTGGTGAGACGGATTGCACAGGATGTAAAAAACGTAAAGAACTTTTTTCAGAAGGAGAAAGTACAATGGCGTTGACGAAAGTAAAGAAAGAAGAGGTCGTCAAGGAGTATGGAAAGAACAAGAACGATTCCGGCAGCACCGAAGTCCAGATCGCGCTTTTAACCGAACGTATCAACCACATTACGGGGCATCTTAACGGTTATCCGACGGATCACCATTCGCGGCACGGACTCCTTAAGCTGGTCGGCAAACGGCGTTCTTTGCTCGAATATCTGGGGAAACAGGATATTGAGAAATACCGTACCCTGATCAAGAAATTGAATATCCGTAAATAGGCGAGAAACGAAGTCATACCATAGGGGCGGGTTCGCCGCCTTCACGTTGTCCTCAAACAAAATGTAGAGAGCAGGATCAAACATGTCAATAATTACCGTTGGAACAGAAGTCGCCGGTGTCAAGATTTCGCTGGAAACCGGACGCATCGCAAAACAGGCCGGCGGAGCGGCAATCGCCCGTATCGGCGACACCATGGTTCTTGCCACCGCCTGCAGCGGAAAAGAACCGGAAATGGCTGATTTTTTCCCGCTGACAGTCGAATATATCGAAAAAACCTATGCCGCCGGCAAAATTCCGGGCGGCTTCATCAAACGCGAGGGAAGACCGAGTGAAAAAGAGATTCTGGCAGCGCGCCTTGTTGACCGGCCGATCCGTCCGCTTTTCCCGGACGATTACCGGAACGAAGTCCAGGTGATCTGCACCGTTATATCCGCTGACGATGTATATAACGCCGATATCATGGCGATTACCGCGGCATCGACCGCGCTCTGTCTTTCCGATATGCCGTTTCCGGAACCGGTCGCGGCAGTACGCATCGGGCTTATTGACGGCAAGCTCAAAGTTTTTCCGTCGCTTACTGAAACCGAAACCGGTCATCTCGACCTGGTCGTGGCGGGTACCGAAAGCTCGATTATGATGGTTGAAGGCGGGGCCTGGGAGATCGGCGAAGAGACAATAGCCGAGGCGCTCCTTGTCGCGCATGAAGAGATTAAAAAAATAGTCGCACTCCAGAAAGACCTGCTCGCACAAGCGGGAAAACGGCCGCAGAAGTATGCAGGCAAAGAAACCAATCCGCAGCTGGTCGCCGATGTCGAGGCGCTGGTCAGAGACCGCATCCATGACATCAGCTTCAACGGGGTGAAGAAAGCCCGCTATGAAGGCATCAAAAAGCTGCTCGAAGAAGCGCAGGAGGCGCTGGCAGAAAAGTATCCGGAGTCGGAAAATAAAATCGCTTCAATTTTCAGCGATATCGAACGTAACGACATACGGAAAACTATTCTTGAACAGAATATCCGGATCGGGGGCAGGGGACTGGACGAGATCAGGCAGATCACGTGTGAGCTCGACGTGCTGCCGCGCGCGCACGGGTCGGCGCTGTTTACCCGCGGCGAGACGCAGTCGCTGGTCGCCACTACGCTCGGCACAAAACTTGACGAACAGCGCATCGACAGTATTCAGGGCGAGTATTTTAAAACGTACATGCTCCACTATAATTTTCCGCCCTATTCGGTTGGCG
>CAISVC010000432.1 GCA_903888815.1 uncultured Fibrobacterota bacterium | reverse complement strand
GACCATTTGATCGAGAGCCGAAACAAGGTTTTTATTCATTTCAGAAAATGCGATTGCTTCGCGGTTGTTAAAAAATATCGGGTTATAACGGTCCTTAAGCCGTATTGCAAATTCGGTGTCGCCTCCCCCGTAGTGAGTCATTGCAGCATCCTGCCCTCCGAGTTCTTTGAAATAGGCGCTGCTGAATGCTGCATTTCCGGAGTTGAATAGATGGTATTTAAGATGAGCAGCGTGAGGAAATCGATATCTGCCGCGCGAGCTGATATAACGTGCCCATAGGTTAGAATCGATATTAATGTATTGTATCATTCCGATTGAAACGCATTCTTTTCCTTTCAAACAGAAAAAATGTTTTTCAAGCAAATCGGATGCAGGAACCGTATCTGAATCAAGCATCAGCAAAAATTTTGAATTAATGAAGGGCAGCGCCAGATTGCGTGTTGCATTACGACCATGCCGCAAACCATCTGGATGCCGGGCAATTATGCATTCAAAGGAGAAACGAGTCGCTGACAGATATTCAAGCGTTCCGTCGGTTGAGCCATCAACGCAGACAATAACTCTGAAGGGATGCACTGATTGCCTGATACATCCTTCGAGGCAGGCTTTCAGCTCCGTAAGATTATTATACGTAGGAAGGATAATATCAAATTCAGACATAGCATGATACTGCGATACGAGCAAGAAAATGGAAAATTTTTTAAAATATAACTCCTGCTCGTCACTTACTTTGAAACCGGCGTGTTCCGTTCCTTGAGCGCAATCAGGTCCTTCATGACTCTCGAAACGTCCACCGACTGGTTAACGCCGCCGAAACTGTCGTGCATGACCCGGTAAATCGAATACAGCGCATCATACACACTCTTGGCCTTTGGATTCGGCGTGTACTTCACCGGTTTGAGCGACGTCATTTTTTTCTGCGCTTCGGCGAAGGTGTCGTATCCGCCGTTTTTCTTTCCTGCAACCACTGCGGCCGCGATGCATGAACCGAGCGCGCAGGTCTGCGACGAACCGGAAATGAGCATGGTGCAGCCGGTCACGTCCGCGTAAATCTGCATGAGCATCGGGTTCTTTTCCGCAATGCCGCCGCAGCAGACGATACGGTCGACCGGAACTCCGTACTCCTTGATCCGTTCGATGATCGCGCGTGCGCCGTAAGCAGTGGCTTCAATAAGCGCACGGTAGATTTCGGCCGGTGTGGTATAGAGCGTCTGTCCAACAAGCAGCCCGGAGAGCCTTGGATCAACAAGGATTGTACGGTTGCCGTTGTTCCAGTCAAGCGCGACAAGGCCCGATTGCCCGGGCGCAAGCTTCTGCGCCTGCTTGGTAAAGGTGTTGTGCAGCGAACCGTCGTTCCCGCAAACCACCTCGACAAACCACTTGAAAATATCGCCGACCGCCGACTGCCCGGCCTCCACGCCGTAGTAATCAGGCAGAATGGAACCGAGAACGGTACCGCAGATACCGGGGATCTCTCCCCTTTTATGTTCCTGTGATACGACCGTGCAGTCGCAGGTGGATGTCCCGATTATCTTGACGAGGGTTCCTTCTTCCACACCTGCGCCGATTGCACCGTAATGCGCGTCGAAAGCACCGATGGCGATGGGAATTCCTGCGCGTAAACCGAGTTTGCCTGCCCATTCGGCGCAGAGCGTTCCGGCAGGCGTTTTTGCGTCATACGCAGTTGCAAAGAGCCGCTCACGCAGGTCGGCGAGCTTCGGATCAAGCATGCTGAGGAAACTCTTGTCAGGCAGTCCTCCCCAGTCGTGCTGGAAGATCGCCTTATGGCCGGCCGCACACACGCCGCGCATGACCGCGGCCGGGTCCTTTACGCCTGATAGAATGGCAGGGATGAAATCAGCGAGTTCCACCCATGAATAAGCGGCATCAAAAACCTCGGGGGCCGCGTTGAGGCAGTGCCAGACCTTTGCCCAGAACCATTCGGACGAGTAGGTGCCGCCGTAGCGTTCGACATATTTCGGCGCTTGTTTCTTCGCGGTCTCGGTTATTTTTGCCGCTTCTTCCGCAGAGGTGTGGTCTTTCCAGAGCCATGCATGGGCTGCGAGGTTCTTTTTCCATTCTTTCTGAAGGGCAAGCGGTACGTTGTTGCGGTCAACCGGGATCGGGGTGGAACCGGTGGTATCGACACCGATGCCGATCACGCTGTCGGCCGAAAATTCTTTATGCTTCTTCGCCTGTTTCAACGCTGAAACGACGGACATTTCAAGCCCTTTGATGTAATCGGCAGGGTTCTGCCGCGCGAGATGGTGGTCGTTTTTATCGAGCAGTATACCCTGATGGCCTGACGGATAGTTAAAGACAGACGATCCGATGTCTTTGCCGGTGCTGGTGCTGACGACAATAGCGCGCACCGAATTGGTGCCGTAGTCAACTCCTATCGTGAAACGTTCTGCCACATGGTCCTCCTGGTTAATCTGTTGTTTTGTTGGTTT
>CAISVC010000431.1 GCA_903888815.1 uncultured Fibrobacterota bacterium | reverse complement strand
CAACAAACCGGCAACCTCCAATGGTTTTGTGGCCGGCGCGGATCCGGCCAGGGCAGTGGACCGGTCGGTTGCCGCCGCCAGCCTCTGGCAGGGCAATGCAGCAGGCGATAAATGGCTGAGCGTAGATCTTGGCGCGAATTGTATAATCAGCAGGTGGGAAGTGCAGCATGCCGCTGCCGGGGGCGGCGGTACAAATTTCAATACCAGGATTTTCAAGCTCCAGAGAAGCGTAAACGGAACGACCTGGTTCGATGCCGACACCATACTGGGCAATACATCAAATCAGACAATCAGGGATTTTGCCTCCAATTCGGCACGGTATGTAAGGTTATATGTGACGCAATCCGAGCAGGCAGGGAACACCGCGGCAAGAATCTATGAATTTGCCGTTTTTGGAACTGTTGCTCCAACGCGGACTGTTTTCGTTGCGCCTCAACCATCGTCTCTGTCGCACTGGTGCATCAGGCAGTCAGGCGGGAGTATCCGTATCCAATTCACTATCCCGGCCTTTTCCGGAATCGCAGCCATGATGCGGCTTGTTATTTGCGATCTTTCCGGACGTGTTGTCAGGACATTGATCGATAACCCGGTCGCCGCGGGTAGTTACACCGTCGTCTACGATGGCGGTGACGGTGCCGGCAGAAAGCAGTTGTCAGGGTGCTGCCTGTGCAGGATGCGGACAGGCGACATTGACCAAACGGAAAAATTCTTTTTCGTACGATAAGGCTGCCGTCAGGTCTGTCAGGTTGCCGGACACGTACTGCGGATGATCGATGCCGATACCATGCATGAGTGTGGGGGTATATATTTTAATTGAAGCAGTTAAATGACCTTAAAAGGGGGCGTTCGATGAACAGAAAAAAAACGTTTTTTGTGTCAGGGCGAGACCATAGCTTCTTTTCGTTCCCACCCGGCCGGACCATCTGCCGGTTGTTTTTTGTCGCACTTTTCATCTGGTGCTCCCGTTTGCCGGCAATAACGCCGGGACAGGCGGACACGGCAATCAAGGCCTTTAATACGGTCTACTGGAACGCTTCAAATAAAACATTTTACAATCTTGATAATAAAACAGGCCTGCTGAGCTTCTGGATGTACGCGCACGCGTGGGAGACCGAGATGGACGCCTACGAGCGTACGCACGACACGACCTATCTGCGCTATATCAAGGACGCCTACAGCGGTTTCATCGCGACCAACGGCATGGGCACCACATGGTCGAATAATGTATATAACGACGACATCATGTGGTGGGTCCTTGCCAGCACCCGTGCCTATTCATTGACAATGGACACTAATTACAGGGCTGTGGCGAAGAAGAACTTCGACTGGGTCTATTCGACGCAATGTGATACGGTTTTAGGGGGCGGAATCTGGTGGAGAAACGACACCCATGGCAGTAAAAATGCCTGCATTAACTGTCCCGCCGCTATCGCTGCGGTCAACCTCTACCGGATCACTGGCGACCATGGATATCTTGACAAGGCAGTAGCGTTGCATCTTTGGGTCCGCGCGACGCTGTATCTGTCGGGCAGGGTCCGCGACAATATCAATACCAACCACCAGGTTTCAAATACGGCATTCACCTACAACCAGGGCACTTATATCGGCGCGGCCTACGGACTGTTCAAGGAAACCGGTGACAGTGTTTATTTCCGGGAGGCGCTCCAGACCGCGGACTATACCCGTCAGAATTTGTGCATTACGGCAGGAGGGATACTGGTGGACGAAAGCGCGACCGGCGACCTTGCCACGTTTAAAACCGTCTTTGTTCACCATATGATGAGGTTCATCATCGACGGCAAGCAGTCGCAGTATCTTGCCTGGATGACGACCAATGCGGACGCGGTCTGGAGAAACCGGCGCAGCAGTGACAATATCATGTGGTCCCGCTGGAACACAGCGTCACCAGCCACCGGTATTCAGGCACAGGGCGCAACCGGGGGCGTAGCATTGCTGAACATGATCGTGATTGCCAACACTCCAACCGGCATCACCTGTCCGCAGAACGTTAAACCGGTTGTTTTCTCCCCCTCTGTTCGTCACGTGAGCTTGCCGGTGCTGCTCAACGGCAGAACGCTCCGCCGGGGTGCGATCGGCGCCTCGGGCATGCAGGTGGTGCACTCGCCGGAGGGTGGTATGAGAAAGCACATGACCTTTCGAGGAAAGAAGACATGGGAAAAGTAACGAGGCATCACGGGCGGAGGTCATCCGCCGGCGGGGCAGAAAGTTTAGCAGAGAATAGAATTTTGTTTGAAAAGACGCTTCCTATATCAAAACTGAAATT
>CAISVC010000430.1 GCA_903888815.1 uncultured Fibrobacterota bacterium | reverse complement strand
CGCTCCTTATCAACCACTTGATAAGCAGTATAATGGCGGGAATCGCCGCAAAGAGGCATAACGACGAACTTCTCGGCAAGGAAAGCTTCTGGCAGCACATCAACATTGAACAGCGTTATGTTTTTACCGGCTCGGAAACGGCGCCGGGATATGCGCTGCAGGTACGATTTTGAAAGTCACTATTGTCATATTCCCGCTGTTGTTCTCCACGATGTGCCTGTGGAAGAGTTTACCCGCACAAGTCACGGTAGAGAACGCCATTACCACCGACAGCGTTGATGTTTTTTCTGAAAATCAGGAGCAGGGGGCGGACAAATCGCCGATGCTCGCCATGACCGCCTCCCTCCTTCTCCCCGGCAGCGGCCATCAGTACCTTGAACGCAACCGTTCCGCGCTTGCCTACTTTACCGCTGAGGCAGTGACAATCTTCGGTTTTTTTATCTGCAGCCATTATTCCAGCAAGCTCGCCGTGGACGCTGCCGGCTACGCATGGACCCATTCAGGCGCACGAGGCCCCATTGCCGACGTCGACGACAACTACTGGCAGGCGGTCGGGAAATTCATGGAAGTGCAGGATTACAATGCCGTCATGGATCTGAACCGCACCCCGGAGAAAAAAATTTCCAGTGAAAGCCAGGTCTGGCACTGGGACGACAAATCATCGCAGGATGCCTACAATTCCATCCGATCCTCTTCACGGTCGTTTCACGTCGCCTCATCATTTTTCATCGGCGCCATGGTGCTTAACCGCGTTATCGCTTTTATCGACATCCGTACCGCGGCGCGCAACCGCGGGGTAAAACGGACCGGGCTCTCGGCGCATACGGTAAAACCTCTTTTTACGGTCTCGCCGTCCTCGCTGGACCTTTCGCTCAGCGCATCATTCTAAACCGATCTTTCCTGTCTTCTTGCACTGCCTGACAGAGAGGTAGTATATTTACAATCCACAACAGGTTGTGGAATCCGTACGTTGCAGCTACCGTATGTTGTCGACCACCGGGGAAGAAGCCTATGCGATGTCCGTTCTGCCGTTCAGAAAAAGACAAAGTCATTGATTCACGCTCCAGCAAAGACGGCGAGGCGGTCCGCCGGAGGAGACAGTGTCTCAGGTGCAGCCAGCGGTTCACCACCTACGAGTATATAGAAAACGTATCGCTGACGATCATTAAAAACGATCAGCGCCGCGAGCCGTATGACCGGCAGAAGCTGATGCAGGGGATCGTCGCCGCATGCAAAAAGCGTCCGGTGAGCATAAAAAAAATAGAGAGCATCGTCGACAAAATAGGGAATCAGCTTGAGAAGCTCGGAAAAACGGAGATCCCGAGCTCGAAAATCGGCAGAATGGTGATGACAGAACTCTACGATCTCGACGAAGTCGCCTATGTCCGTTTCGCTTCGGTATACCGGAAATTCAAGGACGTCAGCGACTTCATCTCAGAAGTAAAAGGAATTGCATCCAAGGGCGAGGGTACCGTAGCGGATAGACACGGGCCGCACCTTCGCGTGCGGCGCCGCGCCGCACGCTGATACCCGGCGTGGTCTTTTTTTGTATTCAGCGGACAGCTGATGGGTCGGAGAAATGCATCGAAAACAGACTGCGGAACGAAAGGACGGCAACGGATTATCCGTACGTTCAGACTTCGATGATGCTGCCGGACTGAGTCCGGTCGTCAAAAAAATCTTCTTTGAAATAAAAGAAACCCTGGTCATCTTCGGAGTAATACTCTTTCAATTCTTCATCGAAAAAACGTCGCAGCGCAGCTTCCTTGGTGTCTCCTTCAACGAGCCGGTGACACACCGACGGGCTGCTCTTTGAAGGTACTATGAATGCAATCGCATATTTTGGCATACAATGTTCCCCGGCGCACTTCCGGTTGTTAGAGCACATGGTTGTTGCTTGCGTAAAAAATAGCTTATCGGCGAAGAATTTAAAAGTAAAAAAACCTTACATGCCGAAAAAAGCGATGAAACCGCTCGTTATTCTGGTATGGTCGTTTTTCACGGCGGCAAGCGTCTTCGGCGGCGTTGCCGGCAGCACCGGTACTGCAATGGATGTTTCCGTTCAGAATACGGTTGAAAAGCTTATCGAGTCGAAAAGATATCCGCGCGCGGGCCTCGGCATTGCGGTGAAGGATCTTGAAAGGGATATCATGCTCGCGGCGTGCAATGCGGATTCGATGTATAATCCCGCTTCGGTGACGAAACTCCTGACCGCCACGGTGGCCTTTGAGAAACTGGGGCCCGGATATTTTTTTTCCACCCGGATTTTCGTGGATACCGTGCTGGAACAGGATTCGGGCATTATCGTACGGAACCTTTATATTCAGGGCGGTGGCGACCCCGGATTCACCGCTGAAAGGCTGTGGCTGTTTGCGGAACACCTGTACCATTGCGGCATCAGGGTAATAAGCGGAGATCTTGTGCTGGACGATTTTTTCTTCGATTCGGTGACCGTAGGTCCCGGGTTTGACGAAGACACGACCTGCAAAGCATACCAATCGCTGATCAATGCCCTGGCCATGAATTTCAATACGGTGGCCGTTCACTGCCGTCCCGGGCCCAGAGTGAAACTGCCTGTCGCCGTCGACCTTTTCCCGGAAATACGCGGCCTCAAGGTGGCCTCGCGTGCTACTACCGTGCAGTCAGCCGGAAAAAATGAGCCTGAGATCGAAACTTCGTTCGACTCCGGAACAACGCTCGTAACGATAAAAGGCTTCATGGGACTCGATGGGCGCGGAAGCTACAGCTTTCTCAAACTATGGCAGACCTGGGAAGCGTTCGGGAATGCTCTGGTCCCGCTCTTTGCAAAGCGAGGGATCACGCTCAAGGGTTGCATCGTTCATGGAAAAGTGCCGCGGCGTATTGCGGATCGCACCCCGTTCTATGAATTTCTCTCGGAGCCGCTTGCCGCATCAGTCAACCGCATGTTCAAGTATTCAAGTAATTTCACCGCGGAGATGCTTTTCAAGACCTTCTCGGCGCAGCGGGACACGGTGCAGGGTTCATGGGACCGGTCAATTGCGCTTGTCAATTCATGGTGGAAGGAACGCGCATTGCCCCGCGTACCGGTCATTAAAAACGGCTCAGGCATGGGCAATACCAACCGCTTCTCCCCCGCTCAAATCGTGGCGCTGCTGTCGTATGTCTGGAAACAGAAAACCTGGCTTCCCGACTATTGTGCCGCGCTCTCAACAGCGGGTTTCGACGGGACGCTGAAATCCCGTTTTTTAAAATCAAAACTTAAAGGAATGGTGCGGGCAAAAACCGGGACCCTCAATATGTACGGCATCAATACGCTTGCCGGGTATCTGCTCCTGCCCGACGCGGCTCCGAAAGCGTTTGCAATATTCTGCAATAAAACCGGCCACACCCAGTATGAGGACTGGGTAATGCAGGAACAGCTGTTGGAAAAAATTGCGGAAACGGCG
>CAISVC010000429.1 GCA_903888815.1 uncultured Fibrobacterota bacterium | reverse complement strand
GAGTATTTCTTTTAATTTCTTGTTGCACGAAGAATGTTTGAGTTGTTTGAGCGCCTTTTCCCTTATTTGTCGGACACGTTCACGGGAAATGTTGAAACGATGACCAATTTCGTTAAGTGTGTGAGTCGTTTCTTCGCCGATGCCGAAGTAAAGCTTGATCACCTCTTTCTCGCGTTCCGATAACGTGTCGAGGACTTTCCCAATCTTCTTCCGAAGAGAAAAGCCTATGATGCCGTCATCAGGCCGTTCCTGGTTTTCATCATGAAGCACATCAATCAGCTTGGAATTCTCACCATATTTCAGCGGGGCATCGAGCGATAGATGAGTGTTGCCTATTTTCATCGTCTCAAGAACATTATTCTCTTCTAGACTGAGTTCGCTGGCGATCTCTTCAGCATTAGGAGCCCTGTTGTGTTTCTGTTCCAACTTGCTCTGCGTCCTCCATATCTTGTGAATGAGGCCTGTACGGTTAGGCGGCAGCCTGATAATACGCGATTGTTTAGACAAAGCCACAAGGATAGCTTGCCGGATCCACCATACCGCATAGGAGATAAACTTGAAATTCTTCTTTTCGTCAAAACGTTTTGCGGCTTCGATGAGCCCAAGGTTTCCTTCGTTAATGAGATCGCTTAACGGTACCCCCTGATTTTGATAATTGCGGCAGACACTGACGACAAACCTGAGGTTGGCCTTCACAAGTTTTTCCAGTGCTTTTTGATTGCCATTATGGATCCTAGCCGCAAGCTCGGCCGATTCATCGGGAGACAATGGTTTGTTTTTACTTATCTCTTTAAAATAACGTGTCAGACAACTTTCTTCAGAAATAAAACGATTAGTATCTGCAGACATACGAACCATAGTTCCCCGGTGTACGATGTTAAAGAGTAGTAAGTCAGGTGAAGACTGATTCGAGACGTTCCTCTGGAAAAACAGACACAATCATAATCCAATATGTCCGACAGGTAGTTTGTTTTTTGGTGCAGGTGGATAAACATAGAAATTCGTTTTTCCACCCAAGTTATATGGCATATACTTTTGTTTACTCATACCTGAGCGCCTCAATAGGATCCATATTGGATGCACGTTTGGCGGGATAAAAGCCGAAGAATACACCGACAAAACCAGAGAACAAAAAAGCGATAACTACTATTAACGGTGAAATAACCGTTGATACATTGAAAATAAGATTCAAAAGTATCAAAAGACCGATTCCCGCAATAATTCCAACGATGCCGCCAACCATGCTTATAACAGCCGCTTCGACAATAAACTGAATGAGAATATCCGTCCCCCGTGCGCCCACCGCGAGGCGGATGCCAATTTCCCTGGTACGTTCGGTGACCGATACCAGCATGATGTTCATGATGCCGATGCCGCCGACAATGAGCGAAACGCCTGCTATTGATCCCAGCAATAGGGTGAATACCTGCGTGCTCTCTGCCGCCATAGTAACGATTTCGGTCTGGTTCATGATGGAGAAATCATTGGCCTCGTTTTTATGCAGGTTGTGCTGTTCGCGCATGATTGCAGTAATTTGCGACTGGGCGATGTCCATCTCTTCCTGCGACCGGGCGCTGACGAGTATCTGGTTCACGTTTCTGCCGCCCGTAAGACGGTTGATCGCTGTTGTTACCGGCGTATAAATACAGTCGTCCTGATCGCCACCCGGACCTGCCGAGGTGCCTTTTTCTGTCAGTACGCCGACGACTTTGAAGGGTACGTTCCGGATGCGCACCTGACAACCTACCGGGTTTCTATCAGGGAACAGGTTATCGGCCACCGTTTTGCCCAGAACGGCGACCTTGGCGAGCGTTTTTATATCACGCTCGGTAAAAAGAGCACCCGATTGTGTCGACCATGAGCGGATCGAAAAGTAATCCGGTGAAACGCCGTTGATCGAGGTGTTCAAGTTTTTCGTGCCGGCTATGACTTGCGCTGATATGCGGACGACGGCCGACACCTTTGCTACAGCTGACGCCTCTTTTTTTATTTTTTCCGCGTCTTCAAGCGTCATTTTGTTGATGGTCTGACGAACACCTCCGAACCTGCCTGATCCGGGAAAGATGGTGAGAAGGTTGGTCCCCATTGATTCGATCTGCGACTGGATCTTGTGTTGTGCGCCCTGTCCGATGGATACCATGGAAATGACCGCGCCGACGCCGATGATGATGCCGAGCATGGTGAGCAGCGTTCGCATGCGGTTTTTCAGAATGCTCCGAAGGGCGATTCTTATAAGCGAGGTAATCATAGACAATGCCTTTCCGGGATGATTTACGCGGTCGGCGCTGTTTTTTCAACTCGGCCTACTGCTGATTTGCGAATGGCGATAGGTTCGTCTTTAATGATACGGCCGTCTTTCATTTCAATGAGCCGTTTTGCATATGCAGCGATGTCTGTTTCATGAGTGACAAGAACGATCGTAATGCCGCGGTCGTTTAACTGCTGAAAAATCGCCATGATTTCAATGGACGTGAGACTGTCGAGGTTTCCGGTGGGTTCATCGGCCAAGAGCAGTTTCGGATTATTGACTAATGCGCGGGCAATGGCAATTCTCTGCTGCTGCCCTCCGGAAAGTTGCGTGGGTTCATGGTGGACCCGTTGCGCCAGCCCGACTGCCTGCAGCGAGGCGAGCGCGAGTTCGCGTGCGTCCTTCCGCCTTCCTTTCCTCTGGTACAGCAGCGGAAGCTCGACGTTTTCTAGCGCGGTGGTTTTCGACAGCAGGTTGAATCCCTGAAAAACGAACCCGATGGTGTTATTGCGCAGGGCCGCAAGCTCGTTTTTCGTCATGCCGGCGACATTCGTTCCATTGATGCTATAGTCGCCCGACGTCGGACGGTCAAGACATCCGATGATATTCATTAGGGTCGATTTTCCCGAACCCGAGGCCCCCCATGATCGCTATGAATTCACCCGGCGATATGTGGAGATCAACCCCTCTGAGGGCATGTACCACGGCTTCACCCATTGCGTAGGTTTTTTGAACATTTTTCAATAGTAGCATTGTTGCGCCCGCATTTCCGTGGTTAAAAGAATCCTGGCGGTCTGGGCATGGAGGATGCTGTATTTTTCTTTGCAACGCCCGTTGCATATCCGGTAATGATATTCATGCCTTCGCTGAGCTGCTCTCCATAAACGGCGGTATTTAATTCATCGGAAAGACCGGCCTTCACGCGATTTGGCTTAAGGTTGCCTTTTTCATCGAGACTCCACAGTATTCCCACATCCTTATTCGCGGATTCTGCCATGAAGTCCGGTGGCGGAGGAGGCAAACCGCCCCCTCCGTCCATTTTAGGCATATCCTTGCCAGGCCTGCCGCGTTTAGGGCCGTGCTTCATGTTCAGCGGTGGCGTGAATTTAAGAGCTTCGCTGGAAACAAGAAGAACGTCCTTTGCCTGATTTACGATGAACTCAATGGTCGTGGTCATTCCCGGGAAAAGCAGGTTTTCCTCGTTGGGCGCATCGACGATGACTGAATAATTGACGACATTCGATACATTGATCGGCTGGCGGCGGATTTGAAAAACCTTTCCCGAAAAAGTTTTTTCCGGGTACGCAGACACGGTGAATGTTACCGCTTGGTTCGTTTTGATCTGACTGATGTCGGTTTCGTCGACGAGCGCCTTAATCCTCATTTTTGAAAGATCTTGGGCGATAACGAACATTTTTGGCGTCGAGAAGCTTGCGGCAACGGTCTGGCCGACTTCAATGGCGCGTTCAAGGATAATGCCATCAATTGGCGAACGGATGATGGCGTATTCCAGATTGGTCTTCGCACGGTCAAGCGCGGCTTGCGCCGACTGAAGGCTGGCATTGGCGGTTTCGTTGGCGGTTTTAAAGGGAAGAAATTCCTTTTCCGACAGGAACCCTTTTTCGTAAAGTGTTTTGTTTTTACCGTAATTGATCCGCGCTTCTTCGGATTGCGCCTGGGCCTTTGCCAGATTCGCCTTCGCATCAAGGACGGATGATTCGAGAAGATCGGTTTTGAGCCTCGCCAGCAACTGCCCCTTTTTCACATTCTGGTTATAATCGACAAAAATTTCTTTAACGGTGCCGGAGACTTCGGTACCCACCTCAACGGTATCATGGGCCGCCAGCGTCCCGGTACTGGATACGGTCACTTTGATGTCGCCTCGGCTGAGCTGCGACACTTGATACGTGTTTTTACCGGCGTTTTTCGGCCTGCAGAACAGGATGAACAGGAAAACAATAGCGACTCCAGTGAGAATCAACAGAAATATTTTCATCATTTTGTGGAAAGCGGTTGTTTTCATGGCTGCCTCTTTCAGTGCTGTTCAGTGCCGGTGTAGAGGGAAAGTATTTCCGGAATGGTGCCGCAATAGTAGCCTACGCCGACGGTTTTGAGGGCGAGGGTGACCTTCGCTTCAGCGCGATCGTTCAGGGCGGTAAGATACTGGCTGCGCGACTGGATAAGGTCTGTCAATGTCGCTGCCCCGACGTCATAACGGGCTTGAATGGCGTCAAGCGCCTGCGTTGCCGATTCGATTTCAACTTGGGTTACGCGCACCTGCTCTTCGGCGGCATGATAATCGAGTAGCGCCTGTCTGACTTCGAAGATGGTTTGCCGCTGGAGTTCCTTCAGGTTGTTCTCTTCCTGTTGTGTCCTCATTTTCGCGGTCGCTACGTTATTTTTAGCCGTAAACTTGTCAAAAATCAGGAAAGAAAGCGAAACGCTGATCAAGGTGTTAAGATTATCATCAAACAATTTATAATCGACAGCTCCTGAACCGCTGGAATAGCCAGACGAGGTGCTGGCACCAAGGGAAAGAGACGGCCAGTAGCCGCTTTTAGCTTGGGTGATCTGAGCGTAAGAAGCTTTGATGGCATGTCGCTGGGCCTCCACGTCCTTTCTGTGCACGAGAGTCGCGGATAGTGTCGTGTCGGACGACAGCCGGATAGAAAGGTCTGTGGAATCGGGCAGCGGTGACGCAAGGGAAAAATCAGTGCGCAGAGAATCTTCACCCATGAGCCGGAGCAGTTTGAGTCTACTCATGTTATAATCATGGCGGGCATTGACGAGCGTAAGCTCCGCCTTTGCGGCCGTGGATTTCTGCGTCAGCACATCGCCGATGGACCGCTGTCCCGACTCCTGAAACGCTTCGATTTTCTCCAGTAACTTGGTTTCGGCGTTGAGATTTTCCGTCTGGATTCTGACTATCTCGCTGTCGAGAAACGCTTGGATATAATACGCAAAAGCCGTATAGAGCGCCAATTGTTTCTGAGCCTCAAGCGTACTGACGTTTGCCAGATACGTGCTTTTAGCGTTGCGTAACGAAGCGATTTTTGAAAAACCGCTGAAGAGCATCATGTCGGCCGATACATTGACGTTCGTAGAAATGTTCGAACTCGGGTCGGAGCGGCCTGTAATCCGCTCGGTCAGATCGGCACCGGTGCTTACCGAGGGCAGAAAATTTGATTTCGCCTGTCGTACGCCGATACCAGACGTTATCACCGTTGTCGTTGCTTTTTTAATATCGTTATTGAAAGCAAGCGTTTTGGTCAGCACATAGTTCAGGTTAAAGATACGGAGGGAGTCCTGGGCGTTGCCTGCTGTGGACCACAGAAGGATAACACTTGCCGTACCGATACATATCGAAACACGTTGCAGGTTCATAGGTGCTGTTTTCCGAGCCGATTTCTGACGACTTTCTGTTTGTCATGCGTCAGTGTTCCTTGGTGCGGTCTTGTTTATTTTGTCAGAAAAGGATGCCTTGTTTTAGTGTTTATCGTTTACGAAAAACATGATACAGTTTACAGGAAAACCATTTGCGTTGCTCAGTGAGTATGCTTAAGTGTTCATTTTTCTCTTTTGCCAGTCGGGACAAGACCGCTGCGTTCGGCCCGGTAATGCCGGCCAGCCCTGTGTAGAAGGCAGCTGACTGAGTTTCCATTGCTATTGCCAGATCTAATGCCTTTCGGATCTCAGAAGACGATAAGGCCGTGCGAACCTTGCTCGTGTCAGGGAAAACGATATGCCATACGGACTCCTTTGCCGCTATATAAAGTTCCTCCTCAGTACATTGCCGGCAGCGGTTAAGTGGGGGTTGCACCTCCCGCATGCGCCTGAGGGCGGAAAGGTGCTCTCCTTCAGCATTCGCAAGAGATGTCGCTATGGCCGCTATACGGACGTTGTTACATATGGTAGCTAATGACTCGTAGAACGTCTTTTTGTATCGTTCCAGCGCCTCGGCTATCTGCATGGTAAGATCGTCCGGCGAAAAATCCATAAGCTTCCCCCTTCTTGACCAATGGAATTTTGTTCGTTATGCGTCGACGTCCCGGATACGCACTTGTTTTACTTATATATTACGATAGAATATCCCGTGATAATGTTTCCATTTTCGACAAATTATCATACACTTTCCCTGAAGGAAGGGACGATAATCAAGGTTGCGTTATTTTTTCGCCAGGAGTATCGAAAAATTCATCTTGAATGGTTCCGGCATACTCGGGGGACCACCGCCACCCGGAGGGCCGCCCATGCCACCGCCACCCATACCGCCACCCGGAGGGCCGCCCATGCCACCGCCACCCATACCGCCACCCGGAGGGCCGCCCATGCCACCGCCACCCATACCGCCACCCGGAGG
>CAISVC010000428.1 GCA_903888815.1 uncultured Fibrobacterota bacterium | reverse complement strand
GTTGGTCGCGTCATTTTAAGTTCATCGGCAATCCGGGCTTGAGAAAATCCGCGTTGATTTCTTAAAAACTTAATTTTATTCGAAAGCATACTGTTCATTTTGCGATCCTCCTTATGACACAAATATACGATTGTTAAAATTTTTTAGCAACAAATATAGTAAGTATTTTTACCATAGAACAGCACATCGGCACCAGTCGATTATTTAAACATTTTCAGATAGGTAGGAGGGGCTCATTTAGCAGCGATTGTATTCCCCGGCACATCCCTCCGATAATACACGAATCCGTACTCGGACGCAATCTTGACAAGGTGCAGTGCGGTGTCTTCGTAAGGTGCCGACTGGGTGACGCGGGCGACAAAATAGGCCGGCTTGTCAATCGGACCCCTTAAGAGCCATTCCAGATTATGGCTTTGGGGATTATTGTCCGGTTTTTTGAGACCATAGAATAAATCGGTGTAGCTTTTAAAAAGCGATCGGACATAGACGTTTTCGTTCGCATGGGCCTTATAAAAGGCGACCGGCCCGCCCTGAGCATACTGTTCGATTTTGGGGGCGACAATGAACATGAAAAGGAACAGGCATGCCGCACTGGAGCCGAAAAGCGTGGCCACACCTGCCGAATGGCGCCTCTTTACAAAGAAAAGCAATGAAACCGCCACTGCGCACCCATACCCGGTGCCGAGCAGGAATTCGTAGCCCGACCAGTGTAACGGATTTTCAAGGCAGGCCAGAGCGAATTTATCGCGAATGAGCGGAACAATCCATTCCTTATGAATGATAAGTATCGGAAAAAGCGAGATCGCGCTGCAAACGAGGAATGCAAAAACGGCAAGGCTTATGAGGAGCGGACGCTGGATCGCCGTCTTTTTCCCGATAATTTCAGAGAGATACAGCGCGGCGAGGTAGGTGACCGGGAACCAGGCGAGCGAGGAGTAAAGAACGGTCTTTGTCTTAACGATTGAGAACAGAACAAGCACTACCCAGAACAAAATAATCATGAGACGGTTGAAAAGCTGCTGCGGGGAAGCCGATGCGCTTCGTGTGACAAAAGCGAGGATGGCGAAAAACGATGCAGGGAAACAGCCGAACAGGATCACGAAAAAATGGAAATAAAAAGGCCGTCCGTGGCCCGCGTCACCGGTGCTGAACAGCCTGATCTGGTAGGCAATAAAATTTTTTATAAATCCGGTGCCGTGTGAAAACGTTTCAATACCGAAAAACAGCAGTGCCACACCTGCGGTCGTTGCCAGAAAAGAGATAATGTCGGTGCTGCTGAAGAACATTTTAAAGCGAAGGGAGGCCCAGTACACGAACATGGTAATGAATATAATAAGGAAGGCCACGGGTCCTTTGGACAGCGTTGCAAGCCCGATGCAGGCGCCGGCCACGGCGAACCATCCTGCCCGGCGCGAACGATTGCCGGTCAGCAACGCCTTGGCGATAAGCGTGAGGCTCAAGAAAATAAAAAAGTTGAATACCGGATCAATGACCCCGGATTTGAAGAAGAAATGCGGCAGAAACGAACCTAAAAATGCGAGCGCCCAGAGAAGACCGAAGGTGACGGTATAGATCCTGCTGCCGATGATGAATACGGCAGCGAGCGTGGCCATGCCGCACACGGCATTGACAAACCGGGCGGCAAATTCGTTCATGCCGAACGTTTTCATGGAGAGCGCCTGCAGCCAGAAAAAAAGCGGCGGTTTCTGATAGAACGGCTGGTAGTCGATGGTCACCTGCAGAAAATTTTCTCGCTCGATCATTTCGCGCGAGGCTTCGGCGAAATTGGCCTCATCCCAGTCAAAAAGGTGCACTCTGCCGAGACCGGGGATGAAAAAAACAGCTCCAAGTATAATAAGCAGAAGACATGCTGGGACGGATTTTCCGAAACTGCGTAAAAGACCGGAGCTGCGCTCTGATTTGTCGCTCATACGCCGTCTGCAATGCCGGCCAGCATAATTTTTTCAGCAGCCCGGTGGTGCGCCATGGCCACTTTCAGGAAGGAGTTCTTTTCGCCCATGTTTTTAAAATCAAAGCCGGTTATTGAGACGGCCAGGGTGAGCCGCGCGGCAAGGGAGCCTACGTTAAAAATGCGCTCCGACAGTTCGCGGCGGAGACGCTCAACGAGCCCGTAGGTGTTTGTTTCGCTGGTCATCGGGAGGATGACGAAGGCTATGCTTTCGGTGGCGCTTGAAGGGACGCCGATCATGTCGATGTCCCGCATGATGCCCCTGAGCGTCATGATAAGCGCTTTTGTAAAGAGCGGCCGTTCCTCGGCCGTCATCGGCCGCCGGCCGCCGCTGTCCTCAAGAAGCCGTAGGATCGAGATGATGAGCAGGGAAAAAGGATTGTGGTACCGCAGGCTGAGTTTGCATTCGCGCTCGAGGAAGTACATGATCGCGCTTGAGGAAAGCACCCCGCGCGGCAGCTCCATCTGCTGCGAAGAGGCCGTGACTTTTTGAGCGGCCTGGTACAGCACTTCCTGGATCTGTTCGGAAGTCAAGCCCTTCTGCTGAAAAAGCAGATAGAGCGTATCGCGGTGCGCGTCGATATCCACGGCCTGCTGTGCGGTGCCGGCGACAAGCCTGGCGAGCATGGCGGTGTCGAGGTCAGGGCGCACCTCGAGCGTCTTCTTAAGCCACTCGGTTTTTGTTATATCAAGGAGAAACGGCAGTCGTTCCGTAAGCCGGGCAGAGAGCGCGGTAAGCACGGACTGCTCCACCCCCTGCTTCTTCAGGTTCTCGAGCAGGTTGGATTCGATTTTCTGCAGCACGGTGCCGAGCTGTTTGCCGCCGTCGGGGTTGGCCGTGTCGGCTGAACCGACCGCCATCTGCTGGCTGACCTTTTCGATATAATCGGTGAGCAGCTGCTCGAACCCGGACTCATTTCCGGCGCCGGTCCGCCGCAGTTCCGACGAGAGAATCATAAGCCGTGCAGCGTCTCCCGGGTGCTTTTTAATCTCCTCGATGACCTCATCCGGCGTCACGCCCATTTCCCGGGTGGCAGCCGCAAGCGTCGCCACCACATCGTCGCCCTCGAGTTCGTGCCGCAGTTCATTGACCAGCTCGACATACTTTACGAAAGGCATACCGGCGCCGGTGAGCGCGTCCTTAAGCTGCGGCAGGAGCGCCCTGAGTTCCCGGCGGTCGGGCAGCATTCGCCGGAGGATCTGGGCCAGACGTTTTGTCGAGATTTCGCCCGATTTGTATTCCTCGCGCACAAGCAGAATAATGGTATCGTGCGAGAGCTTTTCCACCTCATTCACCACCGCGTCCATTTCCTGATCTCCGAGACCCGCGGTTTTGAAATCATTGATATGGCCGAAGCACTCCTCACGCAGCGCCAGTACCGCCTCCATGAGATTGTCTGGTGACACCTGGCCGCTCCCGGCCGCCTGCCGGATCTGGTTGCTGAGTTTTGCAACGTTGGAAATAACGGTATCCGGCTGAGACGGAGCCCCGCCGGAGGGCATATAGAACAGAGATCCTGCCGCCGCCTTGGGGTCGCGCAGCAGCTTGGCAAGCGAGACGGAATCCGACGGGCCTGCTCCGCCGGTGACGCCGGGCCGCAGGCCGGCAGGAGCGACGACCGTCATGCCTTTCCGTATGACTTCTTCGTCGGCGGTCATTCTCCGGAACACAACGTAGTTGAGCCGGATCCCCTGCACCCCGCGTTTCGCCATTTCGCTTTTCATCGCCTCCGCATTCGGGAATTTGTTGGCGTCGGCGGCCACCCCCAGGAACGAAAGGAGCGACTGCTCGGCAAGCCCCTTTTCAAAGGAGAGCGATTGAATGCCTGTTTTTTTGAAATGCGCCACAAGCCTTTTCGCGTTGACCATTTTATTGACATTCGATCCTTCGATAAGCACCGATTCGTGCTCGATCGTTACCGTAATGAGGGGATTTTTATCAAGGGATTCGGCAAGGGCCGCATGAAACGGACTGATGCTGTCTTTGGTCATCTGATGCTGGACGCCGTACATCATCGCATGGCCGAATGCCTTATTAAAATGTCTCGCCAGGCCTTCAGCCTCTTTTTTGCTGAATGGGGAGCTGCCTTCGCGGGGAGCGTTCATTGGCGTTTACCCTTCTTGTCAGATCCGCCGCAGTCGGAAAGGTTCAAGATCGTTTTTGAAAGAGCGGCAATCCTGGTAGCGGTCTTCGCGCCGCGGGGCAGTCGCTTTTAAAATAATCTTTTCCAGCGGTTCGTTGACGAGCGGCGACGCCTGGCGCGGTGTTTTTGAAAAAAAGTGTCCCGCGTCATTTTGTTTACACACAAGAATGGCCGTCGAGGTGCCGGGGTTGGTGGGAAGAATCCCGGCCACCATTTCAAAAAGAATGACCCCCATGGAATAGATGTCAGAACGGCCGTCCGTGTCGTACCCCAAGGCCTGCTCCGGAGACATGTAG
>CAISVC010000427.1 GCA_903888815.1 uncultured Fibrobacterota bacterium | reverse complement strand
TGTTTTCAGACCTTCGAATTACTCCTCTATTGCTTGTTCGCCTAACGGTACAACGACATCCTTTCCACTACTTTCTTCAGATAATCACGGGTCTCCGCGTAGGGCAGTTTCTGCAGCAGCAAGGAATAAACGTCTTTATCTTCCATGGTATTTATTATGCTTACCGCGCTTCCCAATTCCCGCTTGCCGGTGAATGCAAACGCCACATTTCCGGCCCCGGTATTATAACCGGCAATTGAGCAAAAAGTATTGCTGCTTTTATTTTTAACGTTGACGAAATAGTTGGCCTGCAAAAGATTTATATAAACACATCCGAGTTCGATGTTTTTTTCGGGATCAAACAGATAGCTTGCGCTCGGGACCAGGTCTTTCCCTTCAAGCTTCCGGTACGCGTCGGCCGCGCCTTTCTCGGGCACCAGCTGCATAAGGCCCAGGGCACCACAGCTCGAACGCGCGGCGGGGTTGAAGTAGGACTCCGTATGGATCGTCGCCAGCACATGGGCCGCATCGACCCCGTGCTTTTCGCAGTAATTTTTAACAAGCGGCAGATAGGGCGTCATGCGTTTTATCAAATGGTCCGGCGTCAGTAAAAATGTAAAAACGATTTTTTCCTTACCCTCGCCGTTTTCAATGGGAACGACATTTTCATTTGCTGCCGTTTCCTTCACCAATTCCTTGACGTTTTCGCTGTTCACCGCCTGTCCGTTTGCGAGCGTTACCTGGTCCTGGAGCAGTGGTTTTGTGAGTATCGTCTGGAGCGTATCGGGCGCTTCGACCGGGGCCGCAGTCATCGAGCCCTTGCTTTCTGCAACGCGCACCACCGCGTTTTCGATCTGTTTCCGGACCTCTTCCGGAGTTTCACCCGGCATTTTTATCGCTTCAACGGTCACGGTGCCTTTTTCAAAATCCACTGCGGCAACAGTCTTCGCGTCTTTACTGTATTCAACCCATTTCTTATTCGAGGGCTCGATGAAAGAACCCCATTTTTTCCGGATAGATTTGCGAAACGCATTATATTCTTCCTCCTGCTTTTTCTGCCACTCGGCAAACTGGGCCCGGGACATGACAAGATATCGTTTAAATTCCGCCTGTTGTTCCTTTACGCCTGCATTCTGCTGTTTCCGGAAGGCTTCGAGTTCCGCCGCCTGTTTTTTTTGATAATCGGAGAGTTCGTCGGCGGAGATAAAAAATGCCAAAGCCAATATTGAAAATAGGCTCTTCATAAAACATTGAAGCATAATTGCAGAACGCATAATAATCGTTCCTCCTTGAAATTATTACAAAATATTGATCGTGCTATATAAATTGCCGATGCGTTGCCTGGTGTATCAATCCTGCCATCCCAGTTTCTTGTCCAGTTTTCTGTTCCACAGCTCCCAGTCACTGTACTTCGCGGTGTCAATGGGCCGGAGCGAATAGTGATACACGCCGAACGGCCGGAACATCGAGCGCTCGAGCGCCATTTGCTTCTCGATCCGGGAATTCTGCTCCTGCAGGAGCGAGTCCACACCACGATTCTGTTCGCGCCGGTATTTTTCAAACTCCTGCTGTTGATTTTTCCGGTACTGCTCAAATGCTTTTTCCTGGCGTTTGAGATACATTTCAAAGTCCCGCACCAGGGTCAACTCATTGCCGGTCCCAACGACGAGGGACGTATCATGATAGATTCCGCTGGTGTCATCCGGCCTTACAAATATCGCTCCGCGGTATACTTTATAAGCAGCGGCATCGGGACCGCTTTCAACGGAGAAAACGGTGCCTCTGATCCCTGCAACAGCGGTGGGGCACGAAACTGAAAATTTCTGACTCCCGGTGAGGCGCTTGACGGTGAGCCAGAGCTTTCCTCCGGGAGTATGAAATTCAGAAGCCGCCGGTCTGACCAGTTGTATGACAAGCAAAGTCTTTTCGTCGCAGCGAATGACCCGGCTTCCTTCAAAGGTCAGCTCTACCCTTGATTCCTTGCCGGTTTTCACCGTATCGCCTTCCGAGACGCTGAGACCGACCCTGGCAGGAAGTGTCTGGCCAGGAACAATCTTTCTTGCAACCGAAGCTTCTCCGATAAGCGTTGATATTTTCCCTGCGGCCGGCCCTGCTTCCCCGCTCCAGACTGTCGTACCGGAAACAATCATTGTTAATAATAAAAAGACGTTATGTCTCATGGTTCACTGCCTCGCCTTTTTTTGAGGTATCGCAGGTTGACAAAAGGTATGCGCAGCAGCAGACGCCGGTACTGGCGTCTGCTGCAGGTTACAGCGCCGTGCATGGCTGCCGTTACTCCGATTCCGCCTTGGCCGCAGCCTCTTTCTCCTTCGCAACCCGGTCTTCAAGCTCTTTGTACGTCTGTAAAGCCTTGAAATTGGTGAGCGCATTCGTACGATCGTCAATCAGGTTCTTCAACACTTCAGCGGAGACGACTTTCAGCACCCACGCCGTATAGCCGTCTTTGCCTTCGACCGACATCTCCTTGACCACCGTGACGCCTTGGATCTTGATGTTGACAAAATTCTCCACGGTGTTCTTATACTCCTCAAGCTTCTGCTGGTTCACCGCTTCCAGAAACTTCTTCTGCAGGCTGCTCACTTCCATTTCGAACTGCTTGGCTACTTTCTGGTCCGCATCGAGACCGGCTTTCTCAAGCGCGACCGTCTGGTCCGGATGCGTGGCGATACCCACGGCCTTTATGGCCTTGGCGTATTTGCCTTCCATGAGCTTTTCAATCGCCACCGGATAGGCGCTGCTCGCATCGCGCGCCTTGCCCGTGTCTATCTTCAGGGACTTTCCGCCTCCACAGCCGACAAGAAAAAACGACACGAACGCGACGCCCGTCATGCAGACGATTGAACTTTTAAAACCTGTCATACCGCACCTCCTTGGTTGAAGTTGAATGGTTGTGTTTTTGATCATTACCTGCTGTTGCTTGCCGAATGGATGGTACTTTTCCACGTTCAGTCCCAGGAGCCCTTTCCGGCACCGCTCCATCGTATAAGAGAATGTGACTATGCTTTCCTTCCTGTTTTTTCACTTTTTTATTTTAAACACCGCGCGGTTTTTCCGTCTCTGGTCGCACACGGTTTGCTTTCGAAAGTCAGCCGCGCCTCAATATCGATCACCTTGATGTCAAAATTGACTTTTATAGCTTATAATATATTTACCAAACAGTAGTGTCGCAAAATACAACCTCGATTTACCTCCCTGCTTTTCGTTTGTGCAGTTCATCAAAAGCCTCGTCGGATTTATTCGGCTGCACTCCTCCGGTCGCTTCCCTGTACTTCTCCCGCTCTTTGTCGAGGGTTGATTGCGCGCTGCTGCGCGCGCTGTCCACCACCTGCACTGCGCGCGTCTTCGATGCGGCAAAGGTGTCCTTTTCCGCTTTGACGGCGGCACCATATTTAGTACGCACGCTGTCAATCTTCGCCTGCGCGGCCGCCCGTTCGTTCTCAAGCACCGCCTGCGAGGCAGTGCGCGCGCTGTCGGTTTTTCGCGATGACCCGGCTGCGCTCATGGTTTTTTCGAGTCGCTGCCTCGCCTCTGCCGCCCTGGCCGCAGGGTTTTCGGACGACCGGACCGGCTCAAGGCCTGCTCCGGCTGCCGCCTCCATTCCGTTAAAAACGGCACTGTCGGCAGAGGTCATGACCCGTTGCACCGGCGCCGGCGTACCGACACCGGTAAGGGCATGGCCTTTGTCGACCGGATAGCTCTTCTGCGTCACATTTTTATCCTGCACGTCGACCTCGCCTTCGCGGACGACCACGTCGGTGGTGCCGTTCTTTTCATCGTACGCGACGGCGAATTCCGTTCCCTTCACCCTCACAAACGCCGAAGGCGTCTCAACGACAAAGCCGCCTTGGTGCTTTGCAACGGCAAATCGCGCGACGCCTTTGAGCAAGGTAACGCCCCGTACCGCGAGTGAGGCGCCGGTATGTTTTTCCAGCTCTTCCACGAGAAGCCGCGCCTTCGCCCGCTCGCCCATCATAACAATGTCACCGAGCGACCCGGCGAGCGTTGCGGCCGAGGCGAGGCCGGTCTCCACGTAGGCGCCCCTGCCGATGACTTGCCCCTGCGCTACCGGACGCCACTGCTCGTTGTCCGGGGACCAGCTCACGTTGCTCCTGAAGACCGACACGATGTACGAGTAGTCCGTGACCTGCGGTATAGTCTGCGCCGGAGCAGCGCCGGTACCGCTCTTTTTCTGATGGCAGGCCGTAAAAATCAGCGCCAGCGCCAGCGCGCCGCAGGGTAAGGCTCTCCGGATGGTATTCATTCAATGCTCCTTCCAGGAGTGAATGTCGGTTTTCCTGCACGCCGCCCAAACCGTGCAGGTTGTGGCTGCTACATCATAATAACGACACACGATTTTCACGTTCCTGACAACAAGGTCCATTCCATACCTCGATGTCCTGCTTATCTCGGTCCGCTCTCCCGTGTCGTGCATCTTTACAAGAGAAGCATAGTGCACGACTGACTGGCGGCAGAGCGCTTTAATCGCGGACTCTTCGGCTGCCATCCATGAAGATGCCTGCCCGTAATATTGCAGGGTATGCGCCCCCCTGCCGTAAATGAACTGGGTGTCCGCGTCCGGTCCGGCCGCGCCGTCCGGGGAGGACCGGCACGCCGACACGGCCGAGGTATCGACGGTTGACAGCAAACCATCTGCCATCAGGCATACGTATGCGCGGCAGCAGACGAAAAAGGAATCGACCGGTTTCCAGCCGCGCACGGTCTGCGAATCCGATGCGTCGTAATAAAACGAAACACTGTCCTGTTTGTCGTCAGACGAGCCGTCGCTGAAATACCGGAGCGTTCCCCTGACGAACATCTTCGCATAGCCCCTGATCCTCACGTGCGCGTCCTGTTCGGCCGTGGCCCCCTGCCGGGGGTATCCGGCGACCGAACCCGGCGGCGGTCTGAAAAACCACGCGCGGTACGGCGTCTCGAACGGGCATCCGTCGACCGGCGTTGTGCTGCGGCCGGCCGCGATGTTCTGCCGGGGAGCGCAGCCAACGATTGGAAGGAAAAAAAGGCCGGCGCATAGAATACGACCGGATGTAAAAACCCACAGCAGCAGACGCCGGTACTGGCGTCTGCTGCAGGTTACAGCGCCGTGCATGGCTGCCGTTACTCCGATTCCGCCTTGGCCGCAGCCTCTTTCTCCTTCGCAACCCGGTCTTCAAGCTC
>CAISVC010000426.1 GCA_903888815.1 uncultured Fibrobacterota bacterium | reverse complement strand
ATGGCTTTACAAAAGGTGACGAAGCGATCGTCTATACCCGCGATTGCCTGCGGCTGGCAGCCAAGAAGAACAATATGAACAATGCTTTTATCGGCCATGAAGGCGGGGACGATTTCGTGGTCATCACCGAGTATGAGCAGTGGGAACCTTTCGCCAAGTCATTTGTTGCCATATTCGATAAAGGGATTCACCTTTTCTACAACAGCGCCGATGCGCGCAACGGATACATAGAATCGGTCAACCGGCGGGGTGAAAGCCGGCGCTTCCCGCTTATGAGCGTATCTGTCGCTGTGCTCACCAATAAAACACGCGACTTCCATTCGGTCGCCGAAATGATCGCGGTGGCCGGGGAGCTGAAGAATTACATTAAGACCAGGGAAGGCTCATGCTATGCGATTGACCGCCGCACCGGTGCGTCCCGTTCTCCGGCGCCGGCTGCTCCTGCCGGCCGGAATCCGCCGGCATAGCCGTAACATTTTCAGCGGTTTCAGGTCTTCAGGTCGTTTATCGTGGGAAGCGAATTGATACCGCCGCCCCTGATGCCTTTGAAGAGCGCAACCGAGTTCGCAAATTCTGCGGCGGCAAAGGGGTCCTGTCCCCGCGCGATGTAGTGAAGAAATCCCCCGATAAATGCGCTGCCGATAAGGGTAACGTTCGAAACAGGTTCTGACGATGTTACCTGAGGGAACTCCTCAATTTTTCCGTTATAGCCGACCACGCATCCCTCCGCGCCTGTTTTTACCACGACAATTTGAACGTTCCTGTCCCAGAGGAAACCGATGACATCGGTCGGTCGTTCATAACCGAACAGCGCTTTTGACTCATCGGGAGCCGAAGGAAATATCACATCGACAAAAGGCAGAACGCTCCACAGGGCCTCTTTCGCGTCATCAAGCGACCAACGCTGCAGGCGCAGGTTGGTATCATACGCTACCATGGTTTTATTGCGGTGGGCAAATTCCAGCGCCTTAAAAATCGTATGCCGCGCAGGGCGCGATACCGACTGCAGTTCGCTTGATGCATACACTATTTTGCAGTTGTCAACAAGATCGTCATACACCATCGAGGGGATGATGCTTTCTGCCGCGTTGCCGGGGCGGTGGAAAAGATATTCGCGCTGTTCCGGAAACCGGGAACTGGTGAAATAAATGCCGTTGTATCCTCCGCTGGTGACGACATGGTCGATATTGATGCCCTGTGCCAGAAGGCGTTCACGGATTATACCGTGGAAGGGATCCCGTGCAATGGCGGAAACAAAGGAAACGCCCGACCCGAGCCGTGCTGCGGTGGCGGCAACGACCGCATCCGCCCCGCCGACATCTTTCTCGAAGGAATCGCACAGGCAGATATCGCCGTCGCATCTGAATTCGACATAGCATTCTCCGATCACCAGCAAGTCATAATCGCGTATCTGCATCGGTTTCATACGTTGCCCTGTTTTGCGAAAAGATGGTTATACACTTCGGTATACCCGGTATCTGACCGGCCTCCCACGCCGCATGAAACGGTTCTCCGTGGAAGAAAATATACATATTGGAATATCCGGCCATTATGCAGCATCTTCGGTTTCAGATTAGTTATTTTCAAAACATGAAAATAGTCGCTGACAGGCATATCCCGCAGGTAACGGAAGCGTTCTCGGATTTAGGCGATATAACGCTTTTTGAAGGCCGCGATATAAAACGTGGAAACATCGCAGATGCGGACATCCTGCTGGTCCGTTCGGTCACACCGGTGACGCCGGAGCTTGTCGCGGCCACGAAATTAAAATTTATTGCAAGCGCGACAACCGGTATCGAACATATTAACCTGCCTGATACTCTTTCCGGAATAACGGAAAACGGAATCGGCTTTGCCTATGCTCCTGGATCGAACGCCAATTCAGTGGCCCAGTATGTTGTTGCGGCGATCTTGCACATGGTGCGGAAAAAAAAACTTTCACTCGCGGGCAGTCGTATCGGAATTATCGGCGTGGGCAATATCGGAAGCCTGGTGCGTCAATACGCAGAAGCCATGGGGATGAAATGCCTGCTGAACGATCCGCCTAAAAAACGTTTGACCGCAAATACACTATTCCGTCCGCTTGAAGAGGTGCTCCGGAATTCAGATATCGTGACGCTCCATGTACCGCTTGAGAAGCAGGGGAGTGACCCCACTTTTCATCTGGTCAACGCTGCTTTTTTAAAACAGCTGAAACAAGGCGCAGTGCTGATCAATACCAGCCGCGGCAAGGTAGTGCATGAGGCTGCATTAAAACAGCACCGGTCCGGACTATGCGGGCTTGTACTCGATGTCTGGGACCATGAACCGTCAATAGACCCTGAAATGTGCGCCATCGCTGATATTGCAACGCCGCATATTGCGGGTTACTCGTATGATGGGAAAATAATCGGTACATTAATGATACATCGCGCAGCGTGTTCCTTTTTCAAGCAGGTTCCTGCCTGGGATCCGGCAGCGTTATTATCGGAATCTGCAGGGGTGATTGATGTCACGCACAGCGCTGATCCGGTGTTTGATGCTGTGGAACATGCATATCCGATTATGCGCGATGACGCCTCGCTGCGGAAAATAATTTCGGCGAAAGCAGAAGAGCGGGGAGCATTTTTTGATGCATTGCGCGCCAACTATCCAAAGAGACTGGAATTTTCTCATTATCAGGTTCGATGCAACAGACAGCAGAACGACGCTGCCGCCATCCTGAGAAAATTGGGATTTAAGCTGGAAAGTATATAGAAAATCATGAACGGTATTGCAAAACTGCAACCGACACCTTTAGGCCTTGGATGCTGGCCGCTCGGCGGCGATCAGTGGGGCAGGCAGGATGACCGGGATTCGCTTGCGACAATACAGCGAGCATTCGAAGAGGGTATCAATCATTTTGATACCGCTCAGGCGTATGGCCGCGGCCATGGGGAGGAACTGGTCGGCAAAGCGCTTCATCCGGTGCGTGATAAGGCATTTGTTGCGACGAAGATACTCTATATGCCTAAAGAAAAAGTTGAGAAGGAAGTTGCGTTCAGCTTAAAACGGCTGCAGACTGAAATCATCGATCTGCTGTATATCCATTGGCCGAAAAAAGGTGGCGATCTGGCCGGTATGATGGAAGCCATGGAGCGATTGCGCGAAAAGGGGCAGATCCGCCGGATAGGAGTCAGCAATTTTTCAGTTGCGCAGATGCAGGAGGTTATGAAAGCCGGGAAAATCGACGTACACCAGCTTTGCTACAATGTCCTCTGGAGGCGGGAAGAACGCGAGACTATCCCATTCTGCAGGCAGCATGGCATTTCGGTTATAACGTACAGCTCCCTTGCAGAAGGTATTCTCACCGGCAAGTTCGGAAAAGAGCCCGATTTCGCGCCAAGCGATCACCGCAAATACACGCTGCTGTTTGAAAAAGAGGTATGGCCGAAGGTGCATGAGACTGTTGAAAAGCTGAAAAGCATTGCGATCGAAGCGAAGCGGCCTCTTGCTCACTGTGCAATCCGATGGCTCGTGGCGCAGGATGGCATTGTTTCGGTACTGGCAGGCAGCAGGACGCCTGATCAGGTATCAGGCAATGTCAAATCCCTTGAAGGCACTATCGATCAGTCGGTTTTCAGAGCCATGACTGCCGTGACCGATGATTTTGCGCCGTTCATTCCCGATGCGGGGAATATTTTTCGATGGTATCCTTGACTCAATCATAGATGAAAAAAATATTTAAAGCAGCATTTATATTTTTAATCCTTGTTGCCGGCAGGATGGCAGGGGAGCCGCTCGTATTCCCGCCCTACCTTCACTCATATGGAATAAGAAAAGCGACAGGATCGCACCTGTTCCTGTTTTTCGGGACGAGGACATCTTTTAATGATCCGCAGGGGCTGGCGACCGCGCGCCTTAAATCATGGGACGACCCCAAGACCGATAAAGACGATGATGAAGTGGTCGTATACGGTGTCAATTCGGGGCGCGGAGAGATAATTTATAACAGCTCCATGTGGTCGCTCGGGCTGTACGGAAAAAAAGGAAAAGGGCAGGACCAGTTCCTGTATCCGAAAGGGATCGCTGCTGATGGAAACGGCAACGTCTATGTCGCGGATTCCGGGAACAATCGGATTGTCCGGCTTTTCAATCCCAAATCAAAGCTGGAATGGAAAGGATCCTTTACCGGTGCCTCGGCGCAGGATAATGGTCTTTCAGGGCCTTCACGGGTCGGAATAGACGAAAAAGTGAATGTTTACGTTACGGACCCGGGAAACCGGCGCCTCATTGTTTTTGACTCGGCAGGGCATGTGCTGCGCACCATACCTGCTGCGGGATGCGGCTGGAAATTCATCGACGGCCCGACCGCTGTTGCCATAGCCGATGGTAGTGCGCGATGGAGCTATTATAACAGCGAGAAAGCTATTTATTGCGCGGACAGAAAAGGAACACGGGTCTGGAAACTCGGGTTTGACGGAGCGCTGAAGGCGATCGCAGACTTGCCCTCAGGCCATGCGGCGGTTTATGGAGCTGTGGATTATTACCATAACTACTGGGTAACCGACATGGGGAGCCATTGCGTGCTGAAATTCGACCATAATCTCAAGCTGCTCGATGTTTTCGGCTCTCATGGAGAAGGCGATAACCAATTCATTGAGCCGCGCGGCATCGCTATTTACAAAAGATACGGACAGACGTTTATTGCCGAGAAGAACGGCGCCCAGTATTTCTGGGTCGGTACCAGCCTTAAAAAGGCGTCTCTAATACATAAAGAGGGCGGGGATTATGCGCTGACTGTCAAAGCGACTGAATACAGCCTGATAAGCCTTTTTTCAGCAGTTAAAAATGATACCGTGACGTATTTTAGGAAGCGCTGGATCCCATGCGATTCGGTGACCATGCGGTTTAATACAAAAGAAAAGAACGGAATCAGAGAACAGGGATTGACGCTCAAGCTTGAGCCGACCTATTCTTCGCTGACGTATAGTTCCTGGTATTATCCGATAAAAGTTGAAAAAGCGAAATAAAGAGGAAAGAGAAATACTATGACGCTTTCCCGTGAAGAAATCAGCAGAAAACTTCTTCATCTTTTCGCGCTGCTCATGCCCATCGCTATTTTTTACGGGCCGCGATTATCAATTACGCCGCTATTAATATCAATTATTCTTTTTGCACTCTTTGCTTCATCGGTTATCATCGAAGCGCTTCGTTTCAGAATTCCGAAAATCCAAAAAAACGTTCTCCTGATTTTCGGTTCAATGATGAGGAAAGAAGAGCATTTCAAGGTAAGCGGCTGGACGTGGGTCATCGGCGCGGCATTTTTATGCACAATTCTGTTTAATAAGCATCCGCATATTTCTTTTATAGCCCTGACGCTGTTCATTATCGGTGATGCAATGGCGGCTCTGGTAGGCATAGGTCTGGGCAGGATAAGGATCGGCAATAAGACGCTCGAAGGCTCTTTGGCCTGTTTTATTATATGTCTCTTACTGTTTTACGCGGTATTTCCATTTATTCCGGGATTATTAGAAACATGGGGGAGTCACAAGGCTCCGGCGCTGATTATCTGGGTTACGTCGTTTGTAATAACCATATTTGAATTAATTCCGCTTAAAATTGCCCCTAAAATAACCATCAATGACAACCTCGCAGTACCGATTATCGCGGGGTATATAATGATCGGGTTGGAAAAAATAATAATGCATTAAAAATGCTTAAGGGGAAGGGAGTTTTTATCAGGGAAAAGAGATGAATTAAATAAACATATTTAATTGTTTACATAATATATATTATGCGACATATTGATAGCTTATCCTTTTTACAGTCAAATACTTATAAAAACCGATATTTCGGCTTTTTCTTGCTTTATTATGAAAATTATCAGCCGTATTTATCTGTACCCTGCCAATGGAGTGATTGTATTAAAAAAACTTTTGATAAATTTTAAGGTGATTATAAAGGATTTTGCACTAAATTTGATACCATTTTGACCAATTTTTCAAAGATAATTTCATGACGATGATTATACCTGAAAGCCATTTCGTTCAAGTACCCTGGGAAGTACTCTTTGGAGACGCCGTGAAACT
>CAISVC010000425.1 GCA_903888815.1 uncultured Fibrobacterota bacterium | reverse complement strand
CGATGCCGGAACGTACCAGGGTTCGCAAACTATCGAATGGCAAAAGACGTTTTTAAACCAGGACAATCGATATGTGCCCCAGGGCGGCGAAACATGCGGCACTTCATCCTATTCGGGGTGCGATAGCGCCGTGGCAGACCTCAAACGCATGCATTGGGACAACATGAACAATAGCGACTGGGCAGGGGTGATAAGCCAGTGGACAAGCGGCGGGTGCATGGCCGGGATCCAGAAATTGCTCGGATACCGATTAAAGCTGATAAGCGCACAGTTACAGGACGCTGTCCGGCCGGGAAGCAATTTTACCGGGACAATCAATTTGATCAATATCGGCTGGGGCAAAATTTACAATTACCGCGGATGCGAGCTGGTTTTCAGGAACACTGCGACAAAAAGCAAATTCATCGTCAAGCTTGCGAATGACCCCCGGCGCTGGTGTGGGAACGATTCCGCAGTGGCGGTAACTGTGTCCGCGCTCATTCCGAGTACCACGCCGGCTGGTTCATATGCGGTTTATCTGAACCTTCCGGACACGGCAAACCGCCTGTATGGCAAGCCCGCGTATTCAATCAGGCTTGCCAATACTAATGTATGGGAGGATTCGACAGGATATAATTCGCTGCTTCATACGGTATCGATTTCTCCGACTGCACCGGTCCGTCTTCCGGATTTTTACCAGAAGGCCTTTGGCTTCTCGTTTTCCGTACTCAAGAAAGATCGGGCCTATACTTTTTCAATCCAATCAGGCGACGCCGGCCCTGTGGGCATTGAGATTTTCACCCTGAGCGGCGAACGCCTCGTTTGCCGGCAGATCAATCGCGGACCGGACAACAGGTTTCTTTTCTCCTGGAACAGTCCCTCCGGGTGTTGTTATCTTCTCCGGATCAAGCAGGGAAAACATGATTGGAAAGGATATACAATTTTCTGATGATTTCCTGGCTGTGCGGCGCTTATTCGGGACGGCTTTGCAGAAAGTTATTACAAGAAAGCAAACCGTTAATACAAGCAAAGATTTCGGTCTGCCAAGCGGAGTGTATATTGTCAGAGTTACAACGTTACCGTAATTACCGGAAGGCTTTCCTGATTTTAGGTTATTTATAGAGAAAAAGAGGAACCATGAAAGGCAGCGCATCGTTTTTAATCGCGATTGCTGTTTTTTGTTCTTCCGCCTCGGCCCAGACACAGGCCCGAGTTGTCGTTCCCTTCGCACTATCCGACGTGACGCTGCTTGCCAGTCCGTTCAAAGACGCCATGGACCGGAAATGCTCCTATCTGCTGTGGCTTGATAAGGACCGGATGCTCTACACGTGGCGCCTTAATTACGGCCTGTCAACGCAGGGTGCGCAGCCGGTGGGCAGTTGGGAGGCCCCGGGCTGTGGCGTGCGCGGCCACACCATGGGACATTTCCTTATCGCACTGGCACAGGCATATCTAATGACAGGCGATAACCGGTATAAAGCGAAAGCCGATTCCATAGTGACCGCGCTCGCGGCCTGCCAGAATGCCGATGCGTCACGAGGATTTTCGACAGGATATCTGTCTGCCTTCCCCGAATCAAGTGTGGACAGTGTGACCGCCGGTTTGTGCCCCTGGGCGCCGATCTACTGCATTCATAAAACTTTTGCAGGCGCGCTCGATTGCTACAACCTGCTTGGCAACGCGACCGCGCTTATCGTGGCAACCGGCATGGGTAATTGGATTTACAGCAAGCTGAACCCCTATT
>CAISVC010000424.1 GCA_903888815.1 uncultured Fibrobacterota bacterium | reverse complement strand
CCCTTGATGGCGCTGCAGATCATGAAGACCTTGCACTCATGCGTTGCGGCAAGATGTTTGAGGTTGGCCCGCAGCGTCCGGAACGGCTCGAGTACGCTTTTTGTCAAGTCCTCCGATTTTTGTATCAGCACCTTGCCGGTCTCAATAAGCGGCACGATGCCGAGGAGCGGCATATCCAGGTTTTTTTCTATCTGAAGAGGATCTTTAACACTCTGGTCGAGGTATTCCAGAAGAAAGGCCAGGGCAATGCCGAGAATAAGGCCGACCAATAAACCCATGAGAACGGTAATGAATTTGACGCTTGATCTCGCGGCCGGGGGAAGCTGGGCAAGCTCGAGTATTTTTATGTCGGTATCCTGGCCATCGCGTCTGATTTTAGTCTCTTCGAATTTGGTTTTGAGCCGTTCAAGCGTCTCCTTGAGCGATTTGGTTTCCCGTTCGAGAAATACGTAGCGCTGTTCAACGGCAGGGAGTTTGAGAAGGTCGGCATTCAGTCTTTCTATTACCTTCTCGAGGGCGATGCGTTTCGCTTCCAGCGCCGAACGGTCGATGGAGGTGGTGATCATGTCCTGGACCAGTGATTGACGGATAGGATTTTTCACCAGCGTCCGCGAAGCCGCTTCCCGCGCGAGGCTGTCGGCCGCGGCCGATTTCAGCTTTTCGATCTGCTGCCTGATCATTCTGACTTTGAAGTGCTCGGGGCTGTTTTCAGCCGACAGCGTCTGATATTCAAGTTCCAGGGCGGCAAGCCTTTCTTTGATCGGATCGGTAAAGGTGATCGACTGGATAATATTTTTATCCTGCTTCCCTATCTGGGAGGTGAGCCCGGAGAGCTTTTCCCGGCCCCCGATAAGCTCCAGCTGCGTCTGCTGCAGGGCGATTTCCATCCCGGAAAGCTTGGAAATGGTCCGGCTCGTTTCGTCGGAAAGCTGCACCATGCCGTTCTCTTCCTTGAACTTCCGCAGGTCGCTTTCTTTTTTGTCAAGCTCGGTCTTGAATTTGCCGATCTGTTCCTCGTATTTATAGAGGACCCTGGTTACCTCCTGCGCATTAACCTCAAGGCGGTAATCGATATAGGTTCTGCATAATTCATTGAGAACGTCCCGGGCGAGTTCGGCGTTCGTGTTCTGGTACGAAAGTTCGATAATGTCGTTCTTTTCCCGGTTCGTCTGCCCCTGCTGAATGGAAAGATACTGCTGAATCTGATTCGGCCGCACCTTATTGCCGAGGTTGTCCGAAACCATATTCAGCACCGTGAAGGACTTGAGCAGTTCAAGGTGGGTATTGAAAACATTTTCCCGGTTGCCGGAAAAACGGTAGGTCTGGTCGCCGATACTGATTATTTCCTTATCCTCGGGCTTGAAGAGAAGGCGTGCGCGGGTGGTATAGAATTTTTCGCTCTTCATATATTGAAAAACGGAAAATAAGGTCACCACGAGCGTCATTGCAATAACGGCATTTTTTCTCCGCAGCACGATGCCGATATAACGGAACAGGTCAAACTCGACATCGTCTTCGCCGTCAATTTTTCGATCCTGCGCAGAACTCCCTGCGGAAGGTGGCGGAAGCGAAGGGCCGTCATGATTCCGCTGCGTCCCTGCATGAATTGCGGCCGCAGGCGGGGCGGGCCGGCCCGGGGGCGGAGCCTTCAGCGGCTCCGATGCCGGAGGAAATGCAGGCGGCGCGGAAGGCTGGTCTTCGTTGATTTTGCGGAGAATATCGCCGAGTCTGAGTTTTTTCGGATTCATCCGCCGTGCGCCTGAATATCGTCAAGTATCACCTGAATATCTTCCCGTGAAATC
The DNA here is from genome assembly GCA_903888815.1 of uncultured Fibrobacterota bacterium. Lineage (GTDB taxonomy): Bacteria > Fibrobacterota > Chitinivibrionia > Chitinivibrionales > Chitinispirillaceae > BOG-1184. Next base: position 6,101 of record CAISVC010000424.1, on the reverse strand, counting down.
TCCGACAGATTCTGTGCAAAGCCGTAATTAAGCGTCAGCTTGCAGAGGCGGTTGATTTCGCGCGGGACACCGCCCGAGTTCCGGAAAATCAGCTCATAGCCCAGCGTTGAAAAAATAGTGCCCTTGTCAAAACCGGCAACGCGCAAACGGTGCTGGATATATTTGACCGAGCCGTTGAAATCGAGATTGTTGAGATGAAAACGCAGGAATATCCGCTGATCCACCTGGCGGAGACGCCGCACTTTTTCCCTGAGTTCCGGCTGGCCCACGAAAAAAATCGTGAGAAAATTTTCCGCTTTTGCCGAGAGATTAGTGAGGTTTTTCACCTCGTCGAGGACCGTCTCCCCGATCTGCTGCGCTTCGTCAAAAATAAGAACGAAGTGCTTCTTTCGCTCATAGTAAAGGAACGCAAGCTGCTGTTTGAAGGTCTGCATAAGCAGATATTTATCGGAGCGGGAAGGAAGGGTGGCGGCGCCGCCCGGCAGCGCATGAGGGTTCTTTTCGGCAATCCGCCGTACCGTATCGAACAGGAGGTCGTTAAACGAAAAATTCGAATTTTCGAAATCTATGGTTTCAAACTGATGGGAAGGAAGCGAGCCGATCAGCACATTTTTGGTAATTGTCTTGCCTGATCCGATCTCTCCGGTCAGAAGACCCATGTTCATATTGCGGTCATTTACCACATAGAGCATACGGTCAAGGGCTTCGCGGTGGTCCTCGCTCTCAAAGAAAAACCGTATGTCGCTTACCTCTTCAAACGGCTTTTCCTTGAGGTTCCAGTGTTCCACATAGCCCATAGAAAAATATCCTTGCGCATCATTGCTGCTGTCCGTCACTCCTGGGGGTTTTTGAAGACTATTTGGATCTTAAATAATTGGTATACAGCACTATCTGCAACGAAACGCTCACGATGCCGAGGATGGTGGCGATAAGACCCCAGTTGACCCCGAACGACTCCGGGACATACATGGTATCGCCCGGGTAGAGCAGATATTTTTCGGTTTCCCGCTTCGACATCCGGCCGCTTAATAGCTCCCGTAAATTTACCGATATCACGGTGCCGTCACCCCGGATAATTTTGGCTGTCTTCGTTTTTGAATTCCTGAGGCCCCCGCACATTGCAATGGCTTTGATTGCGTCTATGGGTTCATATATTTCGTATTCGCCTGCACGGCCGACATCGCCGATGATGAAGATTTTATTCGCGAAGTATGCCTCGATCGAAATGGAAACGACCGGATTATTGATATACGGCGCCAGTTTTCCCTGCATGATTGTGACGAGCTGGGCGCAGCTGAGCGATGCGACATCGAGCTCTCCGATCACCGGGTAATTTATGCGGCCGTCCGGCCGGATCTTGTGGCGGCCTGAAAATTCCTGATGCTCCACCACATTGATGGAAATGATGTCTCCCGGCTTCAGAATGTACTCGTCACCAGCCGCTCCTGCGCCTGCGCTGAGCATAAAAATCAGCACTGCCATACAGGCATATATCACCGGACTATTTTCACGCCGAATAGTACATCTCATCTGAGAAAATTTTCTTCCCCCTTATTTTTTACCGTCGATATCCTGTATTCAATTATGCAATAACCAATTATAATATACTGTCAAATAAATGTCAAAAATCTTTTTTCCCGTCCTCTTCTGCATCGCTTCCGTAAAATTTTACTAATTTACATACATCAGGCTGAGGTTTGAAAAATATTAATTATCCACCGTGAAAAGAAACTGTTCGTATTTTCCAACGGTTTAGATTGAAGGAACAAAGCACGGGTGGTATTTTATCAAACAGAGGGAATGATGCTTTTTTCACAAAGAGATACGATGTATATGGCACGTGCCTTGGGTCTTGCATGGGCGGCAAAAGGAAAAACATTTCCGAATCCGGCAGTCGGTGCGGTTGTTGTATCAAAGGGGAAAATCGTGGGAACCGGGGCAACACAGTTCTGCGGCGGGCCGCATGCCGAAAAGGTCGCGCTCAGGATGGCCGGAAAACGGGCCACGGACGCAACGCTCTATGTGACCCTTGAGCCCTGCTGCCACTACGGCCGGACCCCTCCATGCACTAAAGCGGTCATCAGCGCAGGAATAAAACGGGTGGTGGTGGCAATCAATGATCCCAACCCGCTCGTTAACGGCAAAGGTTTCGCTCTGCTCAAGGCTGCGGGAATTGCTGTTGACACCGGTCTTTTACAGGATGAAGCAGCTGCGGTGAATGAGGATTTCTTCTGGGCAATTACGAAAAAGAGGGCGTGGATAACTTTAAAGCTCGCCTGTACGCTGGACGGCCGCATAGCCGATGAGCAGGGCGATTCCCGATGGATCACGGGCCGCGAGGCCCGCACGTTTGGCCATGAACTGCGGCGCAGGCATGCCGGAGTCGCAATCGGCAGAATAACGCTTGAACGCGACAACCCGCGACTTACCGTCCGCCACATGAAAGGTTTTTCGCCTGCCCGCATCGTGTTCACTTCACTCGAAAAAGTCCCTTTAAACACATATTTCTCGCGGCACGCTAAAAAAGCAAGGTGTATCGTGGTCGTTTCCGGCAAGGGCAGGAGAACGATTGTTCGTAATGCCAATTCCGGCCTTGAATACTGGCATACCGGCGAAAAAGAGACGCATGCGCACCTCTCGGTTTTTTTGGAAATGGCGTTTGAGAACAATATCATCAGCGTCCTTATCGAGGGCGGACAAAGGCTTGCATCATCGTTTCTGGAGTCCGGGCTGGTGAATAGGGTGTATTTGTTCTATGGAAACAAGATTCTTGGCCGGGGGAGGGAAGGCATGCTCTTTTCAAAAGGCCTTCCTATTAACAAATGCATCAGCCTGAATAAAAAACAAATTTTTCTGCTCGGCGACACTATAGGAATTACAGGGATTCCGGATAATCTGAAATAGATCTGCTTTTCGGCGTTTCCCTATCATTTTCACCGCACAATCACGCCTTTCTTGCTCACACCCGCCGTTGACGAGTATTTTTCCCATACTAATACAATCTGTAATGTATTTGATATACTGAACAGGACAATTCAAATGTTTACCGGCTTGATTGAAACCACAGGCGCTATTGTCTCAGTTGAGCGCAAAGGCGCAGGTTTCCTCCTCGAAAATCCGATCAGCGCTTGAACAGCTTGTGAAGGTGGGCGGTAGAGCAGACAGTAACGGCATGTTCCGCAATTTTTCTCTTGTAGGGAGACGGCGAAAAGGGCACCACCAGTATATTTTCTCCTGCCGGATAAAATGAGCGGAATGTCCGCAACGATTCGACGTTCAGGCGATCAGGGTTCATTTTGCACTCAACGGTGATGACAGCGCCGCCTGTTCCACTTACGACAAAGTCGATCTCACGGCCCGATTTGTCGCGCCAGTAATGCAGGGATTCCTGCGGAACGATCGACCGCAGTTCGTCAAGCACCAGGTGCTCCCACAGAATGCCGCGGTCACTGTCGCGAATGGCGCTCCAGCCATTAACAAAAGCAACAAATCCGGTGTCGAAAGCATACGCTTTCGGCCGGCGGACGATTTCGCGCGAGCCGCCTCCGTGAAACGGAGGAAGGAGGAACAGCGCATGCGCTATGCAGAGCCCTTCCACGTGGACATGCGCGGTCGGCTGACTCAATCCGCTTTGCATGGAAAGCGATGAATAATCGAGCAATCCGCCGCTTTGCAGCAGCAGTTGGCGAAACAGTTTTAGAAATCCCGTACGGTTTCTTATTCCGAACAGTTCGTGAATATCGCGTGCGTAATAACTGTCGATCCATTCGGAGAAAAAGGAAGAGTCCGTTTCCGGCATCAGGAGAGACTCGGGCAACCCGCCGTGCAGCATTCGCCGGTCAATATCCCTGATGTCAAAAACCGGAGCGCATTCGCTCCAGAGTACCGGTGGAAGATATATGGTTGCTTTTCTCCCTGTCAGGGAGTCCCTGAATTTCCGCGTCGCAGCAAGCGTAGAAGAACCGGTTGCAAGAATGCGAAGATTGGCGAATTCGTCTGCCGCGATTTTCAGAAGCCTGCTGGGATCTTCCAAACGATGGATTTCATCGAAAATAACGATAGCGTCTTTTTTAAGCGTACTATAAAAAAATTCGTGATCTGCGATTCTGGCTGCAGTGGAAGGGAGATCGCAGTTCAAATACACTGCATCAGGAAACATCTTTGACAGCGTGGTTTTTCCGACCCGACGGACGCCGGACAACCACACAACCGGTCTTTTTTTCCAGGCCAGATTTATTTGTTCAATCCAGAAAGGGCGGAAATTCATAGAAAATATGCTTTGTGTTTAGACGTCTATTTATAAAATATGTTTTGTGATTGGTCAAAGCAATGTTTCCGGTTCCCCCCTAGAGCATCCCCGCAAAATAAACCCCTCTTGCCCACACCCGCCGTTGCTAGGTATTTTTCCTATACTTATCTAATCTGTAATGTATTTGATATATTGACAGGACAATTGAAGGCTCCCCGCTGCAAGCAGCGGGGAATCCTTCTATCCTTAAGGAAAAAGAACCATAACGTATAGCCCGCTCGCTATCCCTTGAAGATTGCTTGCGGGAAGGCGCTCGCTAGGAGATTCAAGTGTTTACCGGCTTGATTGAAACCACAGGCACCATTGTGTCGGTTGAGCGGAAAGGCGCGGCGAGCCTCATAGGTATAAAGCCGGAGAGCCCTGATTTTACCGCCCTGCCCGGAGCATCGGTTGCCGTGGACGGTGCATGCCTGACCGTGGAAGCAGTCAAGGGGCCGGTGCTGTATTTCACAGCGGTAAAAGAAACCCTTGACCGCACCACGCTCGGCCGGGCGCGGGCGGGCGGACACGTGAACCTGGAGCGTGCGCTTGTGGCAGGAGGCCGCTTTGACGGCCATCTGGTGCTCGGCCATGTGGACGCTGTCGGCACCATTACTGCTGTCCGCAGCGACAACGGCGACCGGCGGTGCTCCGTCAAAGTGCCGGAAGCGCTCGTGCGCTTCATGGCGGAAAAGGGATCTGTGGCGATTGACGGCATAAGCTTGACAATTGCTGAAAGCAGGGGCAATGAAGTCTCGGTCGCCCTTATACCCGGTACGCTTGCAGCGACCACCATGGGACAGAAACGCACAGGCGACCCGGTCAACATCGAATGCGACGTGATTGCGCGTTACGTATACCGACTGCTTACAAGCGGCAAGAGCACTGCCGGTAAAGCCGGGCGCGGCAAAACGCTTTTTGAACAACTGGAAGGGGCGGGATTTTGAAGGATTTTCCGGGCATACAGCATATCATCGAAGCGTTCCGCTCCGGGGACTTCGTCATAATCGTGGATGACGAAGACCGTGAAAACGAGGGAGACCTTGCGATTGCGGCCGAAAAATGCTCACAGGAAACGATCGCCTTTATGGCACGCGAAGGCAGGGGGCTCATCTGCATTGCCATGGAGGGCAAGCGGCTCGACGATCTGCAGATCCCCATGATGGTTTCCGACAACACTTCACACTTCGGCACCGCGTTCACGGTTTCCGTTGAGGCGGCCAAGGGCACCACAACCGGCATCTCGGCGGCCGATCGCTCGACCACGATACGGAAGCTTATCGATCCGGCGGCACGGCCCGAAGACTTTGTCAAGCCCGGCCACATGTTTCCGCTGCGCAGCCGCGAAGGCGGCGTGCTCGCGCGCAGCGGCCAGACCGAAGCTGTGGTGGATCTTGCGCGCATGGCCGGGCTTTACCCGGCCGGCGTCATCTGCGAAATCATGAACGAAGACGGCACCATGGCGCGCATGCCCCAGCTTCGGGCGTTCTCGCAGAAACACGGAATAAAGATTATTTCCGTAGCCGAGCTTATCAGCTTTCGCCGGGCACACGAGAAGTTCGTACAGTGCGTTGCAGAAACGAAGCTGCCCACGGCGTACGGCGAGTTCGAGATCCTCGCCTACGAGGAGCGGTTATCGAACCGCGTGCATCTTGTACTCCGCAAGGGGGCCATCGCGCCGGGAAAGCCGACGCTGGTGCGGGTGCATTCGGAATGTTTCACCGGCGATGTGCTCGGCTCCCAGCGCTGCGACTGCGGCGAGCAGCTGCACCGCGCCATGCAGGTGATCAGTGAAAAGGGAGGCGTGGTCCTG
>CAISVC010000423.1 GCA_903888815.1 uncultured Fibrobacterota bacterium | reverse complement strand
ACGACGGTTCCGGTTTCGTCGCTCATCGCCAGACCGATCCTGCGCCGGCCGTAATCAACCCCGATGAGCTTCATCTTCGGTTTTACTCCATTCCATGAGCACTTCGAGCGTGGAGAGGTTGAGATCGCCTGTCTTCGGCTGTTTATTGAGAAGGAACCGGAATTTTCCCTGCTTCAGTCCCAGGAGAAAATTGATTGCATCCCTGCCAGTCACGTTGTTTGCCGCCGCAGCATGAATGATGCGGCCCTGATCGAAATAGATCATGCCCAGCGGCGATTCGGTCTCGATGAGAAGACAGCCGTTTTTTTTCCCGATCTCGATGAATTGCATGATTTCCGGCAGGTTTCCCTCGGCGATATCGCCTTCAAGCGCCGATGCGGCGGATGCTTTCTGGCTTGTCCGGGAAAGCATAGTCGGTGTAACGAGCTTGGAAATGTCATGATCGGAAAACGAGCGGCCGAGATGGTACGCCCGCGGGAGAACCGGGATCAGCGGGATTTCCGAAATGTCAGGCACGTTGAAGAAAATTGCAAGAGGAAGTTTCTTCTCGTCATAATCGGAGAACAACAGTTCAATGGCGGCGGGAATATCGTCCGTAATGCTCCAGTCGATGAATACCGTGTCCGGCTGCAATTTGGCGATCACTTTATGTGCGCCGAGGATCTCATGCACGGTTTTAACCGAAAATCCGATTGCAGCGAGATATTTTTCGAGCGACATCGTTTTATTTGAAATGATGCATTGGACGGAAGGGACGGATTTTGTGATGACCAGCGCATGAAACGGCTCGGCTTTGCGTGTCTTCGTCCGCGCTTTCCGACGGAGGAAAATGACAAGCAATGCCCCCATTACCAGCACCGCAACCGCTCCCACAATGATAATGAACTGGTATTCCTCGAAAAATCCAGAAGACGGTGCGTTGACAATTGAACCTTTGCTGCCCTCTATCCAGCCGGTGGTGTCTTTCAGCGCGATCTTGCACCAGGCGCCCGACTCTACGAGAAGCGGAAAGAAATCCCCCTTTTTTGCTTTTGTCAGGACTGCGCCTGCAGTATTTGATAATGAATAAACAACGGCCTCATTGCTTGATACCTGAAAGAAAAAGATCTCTTTCCCGGATTCCGCTTCGGATATGTGGGAGAATTGCGAATACCAGGTGCCTTTTTTAGGCGGTTTATAGACCCGCTTGGGTTTCGGAACCGGTGCAGCTGCTGCGGGAGCAGTAAATGGGGGCGGCGGTACGCCGGCAACGCCACCTGGAGCCGCGGCACCCGGCACGCCTGACGGCGGTTCCTCCGCCGGAATCGCGGCTGCGGTTTTTTGCGGTTCTGCGGCACCAGGCGCTCCCGCCCCTGCACCCTGCGGCTGCAACGGTCGCGTATGCTGCGCACGCGTACTTTCCTGTGAACCTGCGCCGGGCTGAGCCTGTCCCGCCGCTGCAGGGGGCGGCTGAGGCGGCGGTTCAAAAGACTGGAGAACGGTTACCGCGTCTTTGGGGATCCAGCCGATTGTATTGTTTACATGGATTCGGTACCACTGTCCGCTTTCGCCATCGGACATGAAGCGCTGGCCTTTTCGCACAATGCCCCTTGGGTCTGATGTCGCCGAGGGGAGAAAACGTACTTTCGTAATCGGAGGAACAAGCTCAACCAGTTTATCGCCGAAGGCGGAGGAAATGAAGATGACGCTGGCAACAAGCGGGAAGATCCCCGCACCCTTCAATTTCATAGGGGAGACACGGGAAACATTTAATGAATCAGGCTGTTTTCTGTTTTTTAATAAATACCGAGACTCCGTATACCATGGCCGCCAATGCCACAAGAATCAGAGCGATTGACAGCACTGTAGAAAAAATACCATTACCTTCAACAACAGATCCTGCTTTTCTTTCGACCCATCCGATATTATCCCCCACCTTGACCTGATACCATATAGGACCGGGATAAATGAGTTCCAGGCGGTCGCCTTTTTTCACCATTTTGAGTACGCTGGATTTCGGATCCAGTTTTTCATACACATTGACAAAAGGGTCAGATATCTGGACATACTGCGTGGCAGTGGCTTTTAAAGGAGAAAAACACACCGCGCAGAACATTGCCGCTAAAGCAGATACGGGGAAAAACCGCATGACCATTTCCTCCTCTCATTCAGAGTGGCAGATGCTTTTATCGATTAATGAATGGAAACGCCCTTCGTCCGTTTTTTCGGCGAAACGCATATCCACCGTCGGATACCAGATCGTTTCGCTTCTGAAAACCCCGAGCGTTCTGAGCCGGATCGCATCTTTTTCCGTCGTGATAATTCCTTTTGAATATAGTTCACGGGTTTCAGGAAAGTCATTTGTTACATACCGGTGGTGATCCGGGAAAACAAGCTCGGCGCCCGGCGTGACGCCTGTTCTGCGGGCCATCGCGATAAAACGCTCAGGGCGGGCAATGCCGCATATAAGAAACGGGTTCCGGAACGGCGGCTGTGAGGCGGTGTCGCGGGTTCCGGCATTGACCCAAAGCCCCATTTCCTGGAAGAGGACGGCACAATAAAGTCCGGGGAAACGTCCGGTGAGCACGGTCCGCAGTTTTTTGAGCATTTCGGTATTTTCGTCCGATCCGATGAGAAGTGCCGCGTGCGCTCGTGATAATGCGTCGGCCGTTTCACGGAGGAAGCCCAGAGGAATCAGCCGGTCATTGAGCAGGGAATCGTGCAGACAGACGATATCGAGATCGCGCCTGAGCGAACGGTGCTGGAAACCGTCGTCAAGCACGAATACCGCCCCTTCCGGCAGCAGGGGGGCAAGCTGCGAAGCTGCCCGGCAGCGGTTGGCGCCGATACCGAGCCAGGTTTGCGGCAGCCGGTCGTGCAGGAGACGGGGTTCGTCCCCGATTTCTTCCCATACGGCCGTTTCATGCGGTTTGACAATGCGGAATCTGCGGTCAATTCTCCGGTAGCCTCGCGAAAGAAAGGCAACCGCATGACCTTTTGAAAGCAGATATTCTCCGACCATGAGCGCCGAGGGAGTTTTACCCGTACCGCCCGCCCTGATCCCGCCGATACTGATCACGGGCCGGTTCGCGGCGTGTGAGAGAAACGGGAAATAATCGTACAGCGCATTGCGGAGGCCGACGGCCGCGCCGTAGGCGGATGATGCGGCCCTTACCGGAAACGACCGGCCGAACGGAGCAACAGCGCCATACTCCTTTTTGTCTATTATCATAGGGCTAAATATATATATTTACTTTTTAGCTAAAGGCTATTGATTGGGTAGGGGGTGCCTGCCTGCCGAAGCCTCGGCGCAGGCAGGGGCACCGCCGGTACAGATTGTGGGCTTCCGTTACCCCCACCCGCAAGCATTGTTCCGTCTAAAGAAAAATCTTTAAGCCTTTTTTGATTTCAACGCACCATCAGCTTGAGGGTACGGGTCAAACGAAGCAACGATTCGGCACAATCCCGGTAACCCGATACCCAAACAGGTGCCTTTAGCTAAAAAGAGAAAAATAATTTTTATTCTACGGCTACGGTTTAATAGCCCTGAGAACCCGCGGCCTGTTACCTATATCGTTCCTCACCGAAATGTCGGTCCACCTATATAAAGAAAAAATATCAGGTACGTCATCGCCCTGATCGTATCCTATTTCACAATAAATTCTGCCGCCCTCTTTAAGCAATGGCGGCGCAACAGCGGCGAGATACCGGTAAAAGTCGGCCCCGTCATTACCTCCGTCAAGTGCTGAAAGAGGTTCAAAATCACGAACCGATTTCTGCAATGACGGCAGGACCGACGACCGGATATACGGCGGATTGCTGACGATAAAATCAAAGCGGCCGTGTTTTTTATCGTTAATTGCCGACAGCCGGTCGCTGCAAAGAAGCGGAACGTGTTTCCGGCAATTTTGGCGGGCAATTTTCAGTGCAGGGGACTAACAGTCTGTTGCCACCGCTTTCCAGAAAGGATTCTGTTCAGTTAAAACAGCCGTTATGCAGCCGGCGCCGGTACCCATTTCGAGGAATCGGCAGGCGCATGCCGCCTCATTTTCAAGCACCTCCTCGACAAGTATTTCCGTATCGGGCCGGGGAATAAGCACATCAGGGGTTACGATGAACTCTCTGTTGTAAAAATAGACGCTGCCGAGAATATAGGCTAAAGGTTCGTCAGTGAGCCTTCGATTAACCAGTGCTTCAATTTTTTGAATAATTTCATGGGACAATTCCTTTTTAATAGAAAGATACAGCTCTGATCTTGAGCATTTACAAAGGAATTCAAGAATCCTTTCGGCTTCAGGGAGCGCGAATTCCCCTGAAACCGGTGCTAATCGTTTTTGAATGGATTGTAGAGTCTGATGTATGGTCATTAGATAAAAATTAATTTGCCTGCCAAAACAGGCAAGGGTCGGCGAGCTGCGGGCTCTCTCATCCGCGAGCCGGTCCTCGTCCACTTCATGGGACTCGGACTGCGCTTCGCGCACCCTTCGCATGCCTCACGCGAAAAAACGCTGGAAATATTTTTATAAAAGCAATTATTAAGTAGACTGCTTCACTTTCTCATCAAGATCAGCCGATGCCAGAGCATCTATTAATTCGTCAATGTCGCCGTCGATGATCGAATCGAGCCGGTACAGCGTCAGGTTGATGCGGTGGTCGGTCATGCGGTTCTGGGGGAAGTTGTAGGTCCGGATTTTGGCGCTGCGGTCGCCGGTCGATACCATGCCCTTGCGCGCCGCGTCTTCAACGGCTTCGACTTCGGCGAGCTTCTTTTCGTAAAGCCGCGTCTGGAGAACCTTCAGCGCCTTGGCCTTGTTCTTGTGCTGCGATTTTTCGTCCTGGCAGGTGACCACGAGCCCGGTCGGGATATGCACGATGCGTACTGCCGAGTAGGTGGTGTTGACCGACTGGCCGCCGGGCCCGCTCGAACAGAAAAGGTCGATGCGCAGGTCGTTCGGGTCAATGACCACTTCCACATCATCTGCTTCCGGGAACACCGCCACCGACGCCGCCGACGTATGGACGCGTCCCTGGGCTTCGGTCTGCGGCACGCGCTGGACCCGGTGTACCCCCGATTCGTACTTGAGCGTGCCGTAGGCATTTCCGCCGTGCACCATGAAAATGATCTCCTTGACCGCGCCGATGTCGCCGAAGCTGGAACTCAGAACCTCGGTTTTAAAGCCTTTTCTTTCGGCAAAGTGCGTATACATGCGGTAGAGGTCGGCGGCAAAGATGCCGGCCTCGGTGCCGCCGGTGCCGGCGCGTATCTCCATGACCGCATTTTTATAATCCTTTGGGTCACGTGGCACGAGCAGGTATTTGATTTTCTGCTCAAGCTCGGGCAGCTGTTTCTGATACATGCCCAGTTCTTCGCGCGCCAGCGTCACAAGCCCCGCATCAGAATCCGATTTTATTATTGTTTCCGCCTCGGCAATCGACTTGACCATGTCAAGATATTTCCTGAAAATCGGCAGGTTTTTTTTGATGCCGTTATATTCGCGCCCGGCCTTTTCCATTTTCAATGGATCGCGGAGCGTATCCTGCGATGCGAGTTCAGCTTCGAGTTCAGCGCGCCGTTTAAGAAGGTTTTCTATTTTCTCAGGGATCATACAACAGCCTTGAGCGCTTCGGCGGCAACTTCAAGCTGGCGGTCATCGGGTTTCCGCGTGGTGATTTTCTGCAGCCAGAGGCCGGGAAGGATGAGCATGCCGACAAGCGGGAGATGCCGGTACCGGTCCGACAGTTTGAGCATTTCGTACGAGGAACCGGCTACAAGCGGAATGAGGAGCAGATGTACGGCGAGCCGCACCGAAACGTGCGGGTACGGTCCGAACTGTCCGATAATGAGAGCGTCCACGATTGAAAACAGCAGAATGCAGAGGAGCGCTACCAGGAGCAGGAAGCTTGTCCCGCAGCGGGGATGAAGCGTGGTATAGGGCCGCATATTGTCAAGGGTCAGCTCCTTATCGTCTTCGTAGGTGAATATCGCCTTGTGTTCGGCGCCGTGATATTCGAAAACGCGGCGCATGTCCTCCCAGAGGCTGATCAGCAGAAGGTAGGCGAGAAACAGAACGATCCTGATGATCCCGGCGAATATATTGAATGCAAACGCTGAGTCGGGCGGGATGAAATGCGACAGCAGCCACATGGGCGCATACATGAAAAGACCGATACTGATGATTAACGTAAAAGCAAAAATTGCCCACGACATGATCATATCGCCGGACTTTTGCTTAACCGGATCAGCAGTGCCGCCCTTTGCCTGCCGCTCTTCTTCCAGGGCGATTTCCGCGGAACGGGACAGGGCTTTATAGCCGATCATGAGGGATTCGTAAAGATTTACGGCCCCGCGCACGACCGGAAGCCGCCACCACCGGTTCCTCGCAGCGGCAGAGACAAACGGGAACTGCTCCACCACGACTGCGCCGCTCTGTTTCCTGACCGCCCACGATATTTTCTGTCTGCCGCGCATCATGACGCCTTCGATCACGGCCTGGCCGCCGACCTTTGCCGGCTTGCCGGAAAGACGGATCGCCGCATGCGGCATGACGGCAAGAGAAAGAAGAAATGTCCTGATTTTCATAAAAAATATTTTTCTGGTGGAATGGATGCCCGATCATGTCGGGCATGACAAGTAAAAATCACTGTAAAAAAAGAGGACAGAAAGCCGTACGGCTCTCTGTCCTCATGATATACAATCGCTATGACTCTTTTGCCTTTTTTGCGTAACGTTTTCTAAACCGTTCGACTCGGCCGGCGGTATCAATAAGTTTCTGCTTGCCGGTGTAAAAAGGATGACATTCATTGCAGATATCGATGTGGCTGCTGCCGATGGTGGCCCTTGTTTCAATGACATTCCCGCATGAGCAGGTGAATTTCGCGAGGGCGTACTTCGGATGAATCTTCTCTTTCATGGTAGCCTTTCTGGAAAACAGCGGTAATAAATTGCTTTGCAGCTTGTTAAAATACCTCATTGCCGGCTGAACGGTCAAGGTTGCATTCCAAGCGTACGTGCTGTTTCAGCGATCAACGGCGCGCTTTGAACCAATACATCTGCCTTTCCGGTGCTGTTTTTTTATCGAGACCGGAGCAGCGCCATGTTATTTTATGAACCATGAACCGGGCCAGGAAAAAACCGGGGAAAATATTCGTTTTTTCAGCGCCGTCAGGCGCCGGGAAGACCACGCTGATCAATTTCGTGCGCGATACAGTTCCCGATATGATGTACTCCATTTCCGCAACCACGCGGCCGGCGCGGCCGGGCGAAGTCAACGGCCGGCACTACTTTTTCATGAGTGAAGATGAATTCAAACGCCGGATAGCGGGGAAGGAATTCGCGGAATGGGCGCTTGTCCACGGTTATTACTATGGAACCCCGCGGAGCTTTATTGACAAGGCCATTTCCAGCGGAAAACATATCATCATGGATATCGACGTGGCGGGCAAGAAGAAATTCGACCGCGTCTACCCGGAAGCGATCGGCATACTCGTGCTTCCGCCGGGCATGGAGGAGCTTGCGCGCCGTCTGCGCGCTCGTAAAAGTGATGACGAGAAGACGATAGTGGTACGGCTTAACAATGCGCTTAGAGAGATGATGTTTGCGAAAACAGAAGGAAAATATGAATACACGATCATCAACGATGACCTGGAACGGGCAAAGCGGGATGCCGCCCGTATCATCCGGTCGCTCGTGAACGGGTGAGTCCCGTCCGTATGCCGTATAATGACATAAGCGACATTGTAAGGTTCCCTCTTGACGGAAAGACCGTAACCCTCGGCCGCGATCCTTCCTGCACCGTACAGCTCCTGGGTATGGGTATTTCGCGGCAGCATGCGGCCATCGAACTAAATCCCGCCGCATGCGTCATTAGTGACCTGAACAGCTCCTTCGGACTTCGCGCTAACGGCATGCCGGTACAGCGGCACGCTATGGCAAACGGCGACGTCATTGCCATCGGCGTGCGGCAGTTCAAGGCGGATTTGAGCGGTCACAACCTGGTGCTTGTTCCTTTTTCGGAACAGACCGAGCGGTTCGAAGGCGTTTCGGAAGCAAGCGAGCGCGGCAGTTCAATCACCATAGGCCGCGACCCCGGAGCCGGGGTAACGCTCCCGCATCCGCTGGTATCGCGCCTTCATGCGTCGCTCAAGCGGGCACTCGACGGTACGTTTTTTTTAAGCGATCATCACAGCGCCAACGGTACCTTTGTCAACGGCAGGCCGGTGTCGGGCAGTGTTGTCGGCGAAGGGGACATCATCCAGATCGGCCCGTTCAGGCTCTTTATCGAACAGGGCCGCCTTATCAGAGCGGACGACAGCAACCGCATCAGGCTGGAAGCGGTCAACGTTACGGTGCGTACCCGGAAACGCACCTTGCTTGACAGGGTGACTATAACGGTGGGGGCGGGTGAATTCGCGGCCGTACTCGGCGCTTCGGGAGCCGGGAAATCGACGCTCGTGCGGGCGATATGCGGCCGGCAGCTGATCGACGGCGGCAACGTGTATGCGAACCGTCTGCCGCTCAAGCAGTTTCTTGCGGCGTTTACCTCAAATATCGGGTATGTGGCTCAGGAAAACATCCTCCATTCTGAATTGACCGTGGCGGAGACCATGCGTGAGCAGAGCCTGATCCGGCTCCCGGGGGACAGCACGTCCCTTGAACGCAGAAACCGGATAAGCGAAGTGATAACCCTGCTTGAACTTGACCGCGTGCTGCACCAGCGGGTGAGCCGGCTTTCGGGCGGGGAGGCGAAACGCGTGCACCTCGGCGTGGAGCTTCTGGCGTCGCCGGCGCTTATCGTGCTTGACGAACCGCTTGCCGGGCTCGATCCCGGTCTTGTCCGCAAATTCATGCAGCTTTTCCGCCGTATCAGCGACCGGGGTCATACCATGCTCATGACGACGCACACGCTCGAACAGATCGACTTCTGCGACCGTTTGATCTTCCTGCATCGCGGACAGGTCGTGTTCAGCGGACAGCCTTCGGAGCTTGAGTCGTTTTTCGGTACGCGGGCCCTGGCCGACGTATATGAACGCGCTGCAAAGGGTGCGTTGCCCCCGATCCAGTCGCCGGGCGAAGAGGCAGACCCGGTTCGTATACCCTTACCGGCCGCCGCGCCCCGGCAGCACAAACCCCGGACAATATCATTTGTAAGGCAATGCGTCATGCTGTTTTCCCGTTATGCGACCATCATGCGCCGCGACCGCCGCAATCTTCTGCTCCTGTGGCTGCAGGCGCCGCTCATCGCTTTTTTCCTGGGGTTTGTCTTCAAAACCGACGCGCAGTATCTTCCCTTGAGTTTCTTTTTCTGCGTGACTATCTCGGCCATATGGGTGAGCGGCATCAATGCGGCGCAGGAGATCGCCCGCGAATGGCTCCTTCTCGACCGGGAATACCGTGTCGGCCTGTCGTTACCCGCCTACCTGTGCGCCAAAGCGGCAATAACCGTATTTTCCGCCCTCGTGCAGGCGCTGCTTTTCTGGGCTTTTCTGGGGATGGTCTTCAGGACTTTCCCGTTTACTAAAGATACTCTGGTGCTCACCGCCGCAGGCACGATTTCGGGCGGAATCCTGGGGCTCTGCATCAGCGCATGCTCCGGCACGGTCGGCAGGGCGATCACCGTACTGCCGATCCTCTTCATCCCGCAGATTTTCTTTTCAGGCATCCTCATTCCGTTCGACCGCATGTCCGACATCGGCCGCCTGCTATCGTATCTCACCGTTTCGCGTCCGGTGTTCAGCCTGTTCAAGCACACCTGCCTGCTCAATCAGCCGCTCTATGAGAGTTCATCCTGGCCCGGGTTGTGTTTTCTCAATCTCGGATTAATTATTTTATGTACCATAGCGGTCCGATGGCGTCTTGCCCGCATGGTTGCAACCCGATAATCCGATAACAGCCGTCACTCATGCTCAATAAAAAAAACACGGAATCGATTCCGGAATATATCAGCCACTACAAGATCCTTGGCCGGATCGGCAAGGGCGGTATGGGTGATATTTACAAGGCGATCCAGGATCCGCTCAACCGCGTGGTTGCGCTCAAGGTGCTGTCTCCCCGGTTCGGCAGGGATGAAGAGTTCGCGAAACGGTTCGAGATCGAGGCAAAAGCGATATCCCTTCTGCAGCACCAGAATATCGTCAGCATCTACGAATACGGCGAGGAAGCGGGTGTGCGTTATTTCGCGATGCAGTTCGTCGACGGCAGGGATCTGTCGAGCTATATTGCTGAGCGAAAAGAGGTGCCGATCGCTGAAATCATCGATTTTTCAAAGCAGATCTGCCGGGGACTGCGTTACGCCCACAACAATAATGTCATCCATCGTGATATCAAGCCGCAGAATATCCTCATTGACAAAAACAACATCGTGAAACTGAGTGACTTCGGAATTGCAAAGATATTTTCCGGCACTGATATCACCTTGACCGGTTTTACGCTGGGAACACCCGAATACATGTCGCCGGAGCAGGCGCTCGGAAAGAACATCGATTGTCAGACCGACATCTATTCGCTCGGCATCGTGATGTACGAGATGCTCACCAAGCGGCCGCCGTTTACGGCCGGTGATCCCATGGCGGTTGCCTATAAGCAGGTGCACGAGCCGGCGCCGCCGCCCTCCAAGAAGCGTAAAGACACCCCCAAACGCCTGGAGCTCATCATTCTTAAGGCGCTTAAAAAAAACAAGGAAGACCGGTACCTGTCGGTCGGGGAGATGCTTGACCACCTGGATTCGGTTGATCCGGAGGAACGGACAGACAGGACAACCGCCGTTATGCCTGCAATGGGAGCAGGCGATACCCATGCCGCGATGCAGACAACCGATGACCGCCGCATTGTTGACCGTCGGCAGACAGCCAATCGTTTTTTTACCGGCAAACGCTACTGGCTGGAGCTTGTAAAAACGCAGTGGATTTCATGGATTCTTCTGGCAGGTCTTGGCGCGGCATTCCTCATGCATCTCTTCCGCTATCATTGGCAGAAATAGCAGGCCATCCATGGGCGATCCAGCACGCTCGCATGACCGGGATACGGCGGAATTATCCGCATGCGGAGACGCTCCAGACCTGTCTGACGGTGACCGGAACACCCGCGCCAAGGGCGCTTCTGCCGAGGACCTGGCGGCAGAGTATCTCGTCAACCGGGGGTTTTCAATTCTTGAAAGAAACTACCGCGTCAGGAACGGCGAGATCGACTGCATCGCGCGCGACAGGGACGGTACGCTCGTGTTCGTAGAGGTCAAATCTGCCCGCACCGGATCGTGCGGACATCCCTTTTCCTGGGTGGATGCGGCGAAACAGCGGAAGCTTGCCAAGGTGGCCACATGGTATCTGGCAGAACACCACCTTCGTTCGTGCGCCTGCCGTTTTGATGTGGTCGCGCTCCTGAACGGTAAAATCGAATACCTGAAGAACGCCTTTTTAGTCGGGTGAATAAAAAACCCCCGTCAGGAACGAAAATCCCTGACGAGGGGGGAGGGAGGAGGAAGTAGTAGTACTCAGCTATAAAGTTCATACTGGCTTGCAAGCCTACTTCGAACCTGCACTACTAGTACGTACATTGCTTTATTATTATTGTATGGAAAAAGAAAAAAAAACGGATCTTTTTTATTACCTTTTTTTTGCAGCAGCACTGTCGCTTGCCGGTATAGCCCTTTTTCCGGGATGTGCGTCGACCGGCGCTGTCATTCAGGCTGAAAAAAGCGGCCTGATGGCCGCTCAGACGGTTTCGGATTCTGCTCCGGAACACTATGAAGCGCTCATTGATTCCCTCAAGCTGAAGGTCGACAGCATGAGTGAAAGGTTTATGATGCTGCCCGGGTCGCGTTCCATTGCGCCGGAAATAAAAGAGCAATGGTCGTCCCTGGTCAGCGAGGCCGAGCAGCTCCAAAAGGTGGTTCATGCAAACGCGAAGCTGGGATATCTTCTCGGGGAGCTTTACCGGGTCGGGATATTTTTCAATGCTCCCGACGCTGCCTATATGGCCGAGTATCACCTTTCTGAATGCGTGGGAACCGGAGGGGAAGAGACGAACGACTACCGGCCGTTTCTTTCGCTTGCCTGGCTGAATCTTTTTCAGGGATGCCAGCTTTCCGAAAAAACCGGCGATTTGCTTTCAGCGGTCGAGAAGAGGATGCCGAATAAAGAATACCCGTATCTTGCAATGCTCTGGGGTTACTACTATTATTCCTGCAAACACGATCCGGAAAAAGCCATCGGCTATTTTCAGAGCTATCTCGCCTTTGACCCTCTGGATAAAAGGGTGCTGAAGACATACCTGAGCATTAAAAAACAGGTTTCCAGGAAGTCACCATAAGCGCGCCGTGCGCCGGGGGTTTGTGCCCGGCGCGTGGTGTAGGTGCGGTCCGTAATGTTTTTTTACGGCAATACGGTGAGTTTTCGTTCGATGGCGGCGATCATGGTATT
>CAISVC010000422.1 GCA_903888815.1 uncultured Fibrobacterota bacterium | reverse complement strand
CATTGCTCGCCGGGCGGAATGACGACCCATGAACTTTTGCATTATAAGCAGTATGATGAAGAAAAACCGGTTTATTCTTCACAACTTCAGCGCTCTTTGCACTCTTCCGATACTCCCCCTGATGCCGCTTCTACTTCCTGGGACCATGAGTGCAAAGCAATAAAATATTTCTATGACAATTATGTCCATCCGCGCGCATGGCGTGAAGTGCTTAAAAAGTATAAGAATCTGAAACTCTGCCTTGCCCATTTCGGCGGCGAGCTTTTTCCCTCAGGCGCCCAAAACGATTGGATAAAAGAAATTATTGACCTGATAGATGAGTTCCCGAACGTTTATACTGACTTTTCCTGCTGGAGCTTTGGCAAGAGCAAGGACGTATTCTCCGGTTTGCTGTTAAATAAAAAATACGATTTTTTAAAGGACAGGATACTCTTCGGCACCGACTGGTATATGACGCTCGTGGCCCTGTGGGGAAAGGGCTATAAAAATTATTGTGAAGATTTCTGGGAGTTCTTTGAAGGGTTCCCGGGCGGAAAAGACCTGTGGATACGATTTTCGTTTCTCAATCCGTTTGAGTTCTATGGGTTTAACGATAAGGCAATAATAGACAATCTGAACAATGCCCTGAAGGACGTCAAGGCGGACGCAGCCAAACGCGAAACGAATTACCAGCTTTTATGCCGTCTTCAGAAGGAATACGAAAACCAGCGCAAGCGGCTGGATAAATACAAGAAAGCATAAGCTATGCGTCGAAATGTTTTTTTTCTGCTCCTGCTTGTCTTATTGGCCGGGTGTTCCCATAACACGCTATCGAAAAAGGAGATTCAAGCGATGAAAGTCCAGTACGCACTTCACTACGGCAAAGCGCCGGACCTGTGGCCGGTTGCGATCGGCATGAAAGACGAAAGCACAGACATCTTTTCAGTGCCAACTGAAAACGCGGTCGGAACAAACAGCCTGAACAACGCGATCACGCTTCTGCGGTTCAACAAGGACCAGATTGAATATGACGAGGTGCGGAAAGATTTTATCGAAGGGGTTGGAAGCGGTGATAAATACTATCCGGGAATATTTTCGGACAATTGGATCGGGTATACACAGACAAGGGGTTTTCTGCTGTTTAATTTGAAAGAAAAGACGTTTGCTGACCAAATACCGATTAAATCGGGTGACGAGTTTTTTACAGGCGTTTCACCGATTGATGGAGAAAAGCTACAATTTCTTTTTCAAATTTGCAGGCCTTATTATGATGACGGAATCAGATTGTTAAAAATTATCGAATTTGACGGCAAGGGTAAATTTAACCAGATCTCCGAGCTTCAGGCCGGGCCGCACAAGGTCGGCTATCTTGAGCCGTGGGCGATACAGAACAAAACCATATTCGTTTACAACAACGACAGTATAAAAATAACGGCCTATGACGTCAATTTCAAACCGGTCCGGCATCCGTTCTGCGATTTGTTCAACAGCCTGAAACATTTCAGATGCCTGGATGAACTAATCATTCATCCCAGCCTGCCGTTTGCCATACTCGTGGAAATGGACCGGGACGACCGGGCCAATTACAAAGTCTGGCTCGCGCGCTGGGACCATCCTGAGGAGAAAGAGCGGTGCGTTGAATTGCTGGGCCAGGACATTTCCATGTTTTCAAACCAGGCCAATATCAAACACCTCATCTGCACGCAATTCCAATTTTCACCGGACGGCAGATGGCTTGTTTTCCAGGACCATTCGGAATACGCCATTCAGAAAGTCGACAGCCCGATTTTTACCGCCATGCCGGTGAGTGCGGACAATCCCCTGTTCCTCGGCAAGCCCAAAATCCTCGGCAAAGTCCTGCGCGAGAACGCGCGGCCGACCTCGACCGCATGGATACAAAAACCCTCCGGCTTTGTGGCGAGTGATGGGAAGGTGTTATACAAGTGGGAATTGGGGAATTTAGGGAAATAAAGAGGGGAAATACTTAAAAACAAATACCCTCAAAAGACTTCAGAGTACATAAGAAAATAACGGAATATCCTGCGCTAAAGCGCAAGGATGAATACATCGCGGTAATACCGAATAAAAATCGGTTAGTTCAGATTCTCTGCACTTATTTTTTCAAATCCTCAATAAATTTGGCGAGTTTTTCCCTGTATAGTTTCTCATTCCGAAGGTCTTTTGCCACGAAACCGGCATACGCCACAGGTTTTTTTCCGGTCAGTTCTTCACACAAAGGAATGATCTTCTCCGCCGGCGTGCTGCCGGAAGTGATGATATACGCGGTGTTTTTTAATTTGTCCCTGTTCATGTCCAGATACGTCCTGATTGCCGGGGTTAT
>CAISVC010000421.1 GCA_903888815.1 uncultured Fibrobacterota bacterium | reverse complement strand
GTGGCGACCGGCATCACGGCCGGGACGTTCCTGTACGACCGGCAGATCGGGTCATTGCAGGCCATTGAAATATCGGGGCTGGTCATCAACAAGGCTTCAGCATATTTCAGCGCTTTCAACAACGGTCTGTTCAACCATCCCTGCGTGAAGACTGTCAGGGAAGACGCGCGGATTTACATAAGCGCAGTGAAAGGCGGCTACGACATTATTCTGGGCGAATTGTACCTGCCCTGGGGTCCCGGCGAAGGCCGGATGTACACCGTCGAGCATTTCAGGGCGACCCGCAGGGCGCTGCGTGAAGGCGGTGTTTTTTGTCAATGGCTGCCCATGCATATGCTCACCGAAGGCCAGTTCCGCGTCATCACGGCGTCGTTTGTGAAAACCTATAAAAAAGCGTACCTTTTCAGGTTTTCAAAAGAGGCGGATCCGGCCTGGCTGGCGATTATCGGTTTTAACAACGCTGCACTTGCATGGGAAGCGGTCGCCGCACGCGTCAGTGCGCTTGTCAAAGCCGGGGTCTCAGGCAAAGTGCCGGTTCCGGACATCGGAACCGTGCGCGGCCGGTATCTCGGCACGGTCGAAAACGAACCGGAGGAGGGAAAGCGTCAATTGAATACCCTCGATAATGCCTGGATCGAGATTCATTCGTCGCAGGAGCAGATGACGGCGCGAAAATACATGAACAGCAGGATTAACAGAGAGGACATGGAGCGCGTCTTCAGCGGGAAAAAATAGCGTGCTGTCGTAGAAATTTCACCGCACGCCTGAAGACGGGCGCCGGCGAAATGAACGCACCGGGGCCGAATTATTTCAAAAAGATCTTCTGGATGCAGCCGTTGATTTTTATGAAGTAAACGCCGTTCTGCATTGCCGTCAGATCTATCCGTTCCTTTGCAGCTGAAAGTCTGCCGCTCGCCGCGACTTTGCCCGAAAGGTCGACTATCGAATAGGGTGACCCTGCCGGGCCGGTGATGACGAACACCCTGTTTCCGAGAGACTGGACGGCAGCGGAGGGAGTGCCTTCGTTCGCGGCTTCCGGGGCGAGCGTACCGGAAGGCGAATGGATGAACATCCATTGGTCGATCACTGCTCCGGAGTTGATTTTTGTGGAGACATAACAGGTATCGGTTCTCGCGTCGACAACCTGGAAATTATAGACCGCCTGCGTGAAAGCGGTCCACCACTGGGTCGAGGGAGTGTAGAACGGCGCGCCGCCGCCGCCGGTCATGACGTAGACGGTTCCCGGGGTCAGGTCAAGATTGAAAACCGTTCCGGAGGAAACCACGGCCCCGTGGTAAATCAGCCTCGTGCGTTCGTATCCATGGTCGTGCCCTGAAAAGGTCATGGTCACTTTGAAAGTGTCGCAATAGTTGCGGAACATGGTTATTGCGGAGCCCTCCGACGTCACCCCGTCGGCGCCGTGTCCGCTGTAGCCGCTGTAAATAGGTTTATGCATGAAGACGAAACGCCACCGTGCCGCCGTTGAAGCGGCGGAACTCAGCTGCTGCCGCAGCCAGGTATAGTTCTGGGCCGGGTCATAGCCCATGCTGACGAAGAAGCAGTTACCCTCTGTAAATGAATAGTACTCGGTCGAACTGCTTTTAACGAGCGACGGCGTAAAACCGGTCAGCTGCGCCCAGGTTTCGTGGTTGCCGCGGGCGACGCAGACCTTATTGGCGTTGAGCAGCGCGTTGAGATTGGTTTTCCCGGTAAACGTCGCTTTCCATGACGCCTGGGAAGTTCCGCCCCACACATCGCCGGAATGCACGATGCATCCCGGATTTTCAGTTTCCCACAGGGCCGACTGGGTCGAGTTTTCCGTGAGATTGTCCCTGCAGTCGCCGTAGGCGATGAACTTCAGGGCATGCGCGGAATTGGAGATGACGGAAATAAGGAAAATCGCGGTAAGAACGGTACGGAATATCATAGACCCTCCTCCTTTATCGGTTTTCATGCCGGGTCCTTCTTCCCGGTATAATGATACTACTGCCGATGATACTACTCTTTTTATCCCTCCCTCTCTTTAAATATATACTAAATTTCAATACCGGAAAGGATATATTTTAAAATGAAGATGCATACGGCCGGGGCGGGGAAAAGGGAGAAAAAGAGGGCGTGCGTTTAGTATAAAATTG
>CAISVC010000420.1 GCA_903888815.1 uncultured Fibrobacterota bacterium | reverse complement strand
GGACGGTGGTGCTGAATGGCGATTACCGTACCTGCTCCTGGAATCCGTCTGTTGGTAATGCTGAAACAACGGCAGGGGCCGATACACATCAGACCTTTTTGCCAACCGTAAAAAATGCCACCGCGTCGGTTGGCATGGTTTTGCAGGTTGGCGGGACGGCCATGATCACTGCTCTGGGTGCGGGAAATTCAGGGACGCTTATTATCGGCCCGGAAGGAACTGCGACTGGCAAACCCAAGATCACGTTCCCGTGCTTCTCGAATGGCGCGAAATATACATTCCCCTATGCCGGGACGGTTGAATTCACCTGCGACTTCACCGAGACCGCTGCCTATACCGAAGCGTCCTATTAGAAAGGGTTAGCACATGGCTAATTATCCTGTAAGCGGTTTGCCAATGCCGGAAATCGACCTGCGCGAGATCACGTATGGTGAGTTGTCTGACCTACTTGACCCGCGCCAGACCGTCAAGGCGGCGAATGAAACGATCTCGAAAGCGTCCGGCCTGAGCGTGGAAGATATTCGCGCTTTGAGGGTACACGATTATCGCGCGTTGGTGCGGTCTATATTTATTAAATCCTGGCAACCGCCTGACGATCTAAAAAACTAAGCCAGCGCGTCTATTTTGCACACCTTGAAGGCCACACAGTTCCCGAGGAATTGCGCTGGCGATTGGTACGGGAATTCGGGTGGACGCTTGAGCAGGTAGACGCGCTGAGCATGGCCGACTTGCATGAATATTTGCAAGTACAGGATGGTCTGGCGCGTGTCAATAAAAGCATCTTGATCAAGAGGTAACATGTCACTACGGATAGCCCAGTTTTATGCCGAACTGACCGCAAAAGATAGTTTGACCCCGGCGTTACAAAACGCAAGTACGGAGTTAGGTAATTTTAGTGGGGCACTTAAGGCGGGCATTGGTCAATTAATTGGTATTACCTCTGTCGCAGGTTTGGCGATGGAGGGAATGAAATTATTCGACCAGAGTATTGCTGCGTCAGCCGAAGAAGAAACCGGTCTGACCTCACTCAATGCGACTATACAAAGCATGGGGTTATCCTCTGAAATTAGCGGGGAGCAAATTCGCAAAATGGCTGAGGCAATGCAGACCGCCAACGGCGAATTTTCCCATGATGATCTGGAAAGAGCGGCCCAGTCTTTTCTACGGCTAGAGGGGTTTGACCCAACCAGTCTAAAGAGTACGCTTTCAACCATTGAGGATTTTGCTGCGGGTAAGGGCATGAATGCGGCAGACGCAGCCCAGCAAGTGGCACAGGCACTGGAAACCGGGCAGGTGCGTTCTTTAGGCTTCTCGGCCGCGCTGCGTGGGCAGGTGCAGGATATGATCTCGGCGGGTGATAAGGCCGGGGCGTTGGCACTTATTATGGATACTCTGAACTCAAAATATGGCGGACAGGCAGCCGCGGCCCTGGATACATATAATGGGAAACTCAAGACCCGTAATAACTTATGGGATGAATATTTAGCAACGGCGGGAGGCGCGGCACTTCCTGCCGGTAAAGGGTTGCTGGATAATGAAAATAAACTTATTCTTACGACAACCCAATTAACAACTATTCAACAGCAATTAACGCATGAGAGTTTTAGCACTCTTGATATTTGGGAAAAGATGGCCCTCTGGACGCTTGGCGGGCCGATAAATGATTTCAAAATACTGGTAGGTTATCTCACGACAAATTTACCTCATGGAATCCAATATAGCGAGGATAGTATCACTTCGTTTGGGAAAAATACAGATGAGGTTATAAGACGGGCAGTTTTAGGGTCGATGAGTGATTTTGACACAGAATTACAGAAGTGGAACGATGGACTTGCGGACGCGGCCAGAGGAATACGCATGACGCAAGACGAAATAGACGCTTTACATGGTAAGGATACTGATATAAGGATCACAACACATTACATTGACGATAAGGGCAATTTGTCCGGTGGCGGGGCCGTAAATCCATACCAACCTGGAAGCGCGCAATATGATAAATGGAACGAAACTCACAACGTGCCATTCAGGGATGTGTATGGC